>JAIXYD010000030.1 GCA_027490415.1 Streptomycetaceae bacterium | reverse complement strand
TATTGGAAGGGCTATAAGGAGTACCGCACTGATGGAATCTCTTCAAAGTTGCCACAGATGTATGGCTTCCAAGCAGCAGGTGCCGCACCGATTGTTAAGGGCAAGATCGTAAAAAATCCTGACACGATTGCCACTGCAATTCGCATTGGTAATCCAGCATCATGGGAACAAGCTGTTGAGGCGCGTGATCTATCCGGTGGAGTCATTGACTCAGTCACTGATAAGGAAATCCTTGCTGCATACAGACTGATCGCAGCGCAGGAAGGTATTTTCGTTGAGCCTTCATCTGCAGCTGGTCTTGCCGGTCTTATCAAACATAAAAAGGCTGGCAAGCTTCCTGTTGGTAAAACAATTGTTATCACTGTTACAGGGCACGGACTCAAGGACATCCCATATGCACTCGATGCCGCAAAGAAGCCTGTTGTGGTTCCAGTCGATGTGAAGGCTGCGGCAAAAGCGCTGGGACTCAAGTAAATGGAACGCAAATAAATGGCGAAACCTACCTTTAAAGCGAATCCAATTCAGGTTCAAGTTCCTGCAACGAGTGCAAATCTCGGACCAGGATTTGATTGTTTTGGATTAGCCCTTGATCTTCATGATCGATACGTGGCACAAATTCTTGATGAACCAGGTCTTGATATTGATGTCGCTGGTGAAGGCGCCGAAACTCTTCCACGTTCGGATAAGAACCTTCTGATTAAGGCGATGTATAAAGGCTTTGACTTCCTTGGTGGTAAACCAAAAGGAGTTGCCGTACGCGCACTCAATGTTATTCCGCATGGTCGTGGCCTAGGTTCATCTGCTAGCGCCATCGTTGGTGGTTTAGTTCTAGCCCGCTCTCTTGTGCTCACCGGCACAGATAAAATGAGTGATGACGCACTTTTGGATTTAGCAACTGCGATGGAGGGTCATCCAGATAACGTCGCAGCAGCACTCTACGGCGGTGCAACTATTGCATGGCAAGAAGATCATCATGGAAGGTTAGTCTCACGCGCTCTTCCACTGGCAGTTGATACACGGATTCGCGCTGTGGCCTTTATTCCAAAGAATGAACTTTCAACCAGCAAGGCGCGTAAATTACTTCCTGAGAGCATTCCACATGCAGATGCTGCAGCAAACTCAGCTCGGAGCGCACTTTTGTCACATGCACTTACTCATCGCCCTGACTTACTTTTTAGGGCGACAGAAGATTTCCTTCATCAGGAATATCGAGAATCAGGTATGCCTGCCTCACTTAAGTTAATGCGCACACTTCGTAAAGCAGGAGTAGCAGCATTTATTTCAGGTGCCGGTCCAACCGTGCTTGTACTTCACACCTCGGATCAATCAGAGCTTGATCAGCTTTTACGCGCGGGTGGCGATAAATTTGAGGCGAAAAGTCTCGATATTGCAGTCCGCGGAGCCAGCCTGCTATAGTTCTGCCATCACCTTAAAGCCCGTAAGTTAGGGCAGCGAATTAAGTTGGTAAATCCAAAAAAATCCCTCGGGTTTGAATCTCATGTTTTTGCGTCAAACCCCAAACTGAAAAGATACACATGACCGAAAAAGAACCTGTCCGTTCAAGCAGTCCTGAGCTCACAGCGATGACCCTTCCTAAGTTAAAGGAAGTTGCGTCACAACTTGGCATCGAAGGCGCAGCGAAGATGAAGAAAGACCAACTCGCAAGCGCGATCGCTGATTTGCAGGCAAGCAACCGTGAGGCAGCAAAGGCAGAGCGTGAGGCTCGCCGTGAAGCACGTAACGCCAAGCGAAACGCTGGGAGAGATAACAACGACGATTCAGATAACGATGAACAAGGCGAGAGCGATTCATCAGAGAATTCAAACGAAGGAAACGACCGCGGTGACCGCGGAGATCGCGGTGATCGCAACCGTGACCGTGGGCGTGACCGTAATCGTGGCCGCGACCGCAACCGTGATCGCAACCGTGATCGTGGACCACGTGAAGATCGTGAGCCAGTTATTGGCGAAGACGATGTACTTGTTCCAGTGGGTGGTCTTGTCGACATCATGGACAACTTCTCATTTATTCGCACCGGCGGATACCTACCAGGTCCAAACGATGTCTATGTTTCACAGAGCCAAGTTCGCAAATACGGACTTCGCAAGGGTGATGTTGTCACCGGCCAAGTACGTCAGCTTCGTGAAGGCGAGCAGCGTCAAAAGTACAACCCACTTATTACTCTGGAAACAATTAACGGTGTCACGCCTGAAGAGGCGAAAGGCCGCGTTGAATTCGGAAAGCTTGTTCCTCTCTATCCGCAAGAACGTCTTCGTCTAGAGACCGAACCAAATATTCTTACTACTCGCGTAATCGATTTGATTGCACCAATTGGTAAGGGTCAGCGCGGACTTATTGTTTCGCCACCTAAGGCTGGTAAGACCATGGTCTTGCAGTCAATTGCTAATGCGATCACAACAAATAACCCAGAGTGTCACTTGATGGTTGTTTTAGTTGATGAGCGTCCAGAAGAAGTAACTGATATGCAGCGCAGTGTGAAGGGTGAAGTCATTGCTTCTACCTTCGACCGCCCAGCAGATGATCACACCACAATTGCCGAACTAGCAATCGAGCGCGCAAAGCGTCTTGTTGAACTAGGTCACGATGTTGTTGTTCTCCTCGATTCGATTACCCGACTTGGTCGCGCGTACAACATCGCAGCTCCTGCCTCAGGCCGAATCCTTTCCGGTGGCGTTGATTCAGCAGCGCTATATCCACCAAAGAAGTTCTTCGGTGCCGCTCGTAATATTGAAGATGGCGGTTCGTTAACAATCTTGGCAACAGCTCTCGTCGATACAGGCTCACGCATGGATGAAGTCATCTTCGAAGAGTTCAAGGGAACTGGAAATATGGAGCTCATCCTTGATCGCCGCATGGCAGATAAGCGCATCTTCCCTGCAGTCAACGTTGTTGCATCCGGTACTCGTAAAGAAGAAATTCTTATGGGAACAGAAGAGCTCAACATTGTTTGGAAACTTCGCCGCGTGCTTCACGCACTTGAGCCACAGGCAGCACTTGAACTTCTCTTGGAGAAGATGAAGGGCACCAAGTCCAATGTTGAGTTCTTGATGCAGATTCAGAAGACAACATCTGGACCAGACGACTCCAAATAAGGAGTTTCAGTAATTTCTTAGGTAAGGCCCCTGCTTCTGACCATTCAATGGTGAGTGGCAGGGGTCTTTCTCTTTCCCTTGGATCTCATAATTGAGGAATCGGAGGCCGACTCTGGCTTCTGAGAATGGAGCAGCACATGAGCGAACAAGCGGTAGTCAAGTATGCAGATTCGATCATCCAGTGGGGTGGAGTGTTTAGAACAATTTTCACCGTTCTTGGTTGGATTTATTTAGCAGCCGGAGGAATATTTGGCGCTTACTATGGACAAAATATGTATGGAACCCCATTTAGATTTTTGTTCCTTGGCTTACTTGTGGGAGCACTCGGAACGCTCACAATGTTTGGCTATCGCCTAATTTTTGATTATCTCTTAATGAGAGCTCATCAGAGCAAGCTTTAAATCAAAAACCAAAGCCACCATGTTCAAATCTGGACATGGTGGCTTTGGTTTGAAAAAACTATTGCGGAACGAAGACTTCTCTGATTACGCGATTAACGAGAGCTAAATAGGCGTCGTTATCGACTGGGTTCTCACTCAAGTCATCGACAATCTTGCCAAGGGTCCATGCCTGCATCAAAACTGCTAGAGCGTGGGAATCAATCTCGGTGTTACACAACTTTCGCGCCTGCGCATCCTTGATCAACTGCACAAGTGCATCTGTGAGTCGTTGCTGTTCACCCTGAAGCAGTACGGACATACGTGGGCTTGTGATTGCACGACCGATAGTAAGTGCGCGTTCTTGACGTGCGCGCTTCATTCCCTCGCCTTGCGTTACTGCTGAGAGTTTTGAAAGTCCAAGATAGAAATCTTCACCTGTCTTGGCAGCAGATAGGAGAGATTGCAACGCTGCAATATTGGTATCAACATAACGTGCATATCTTACAATCATTGCTGCTTCTAGAAGATGGTAGATATCTTCAAAGTGGTGATAGAGAGAGCCTTTAGAAATGTTTGAACGATCGAGAACCATTTCAACTGTGATTTCATCGAAACGGTACTTGTCCAAAAGGTCGGCGGCACACTCAATCAGCGAGGACTTGGTGGGGTGGGTCGTCTTAGGCATGGCCCTAGTCTGGCAAAACTTTTCGATTTTGACACATAAATTCTCG
>JAIXYD010000124.1 GCA_027490415.1 Streptomycetaceae bacterium | reverse complement strand
CCTTTGCCAACAAAGGCATAACGCTTTGCAGGTTTTACTTTGCCAGTCGGTGTGTAAGAAATACGTACAAGCCGTGGGGGATTAGCTGATCCCTGACCCACAGCGGTGATTCCTCCGTAGCCCTTGCTCTTGAGCGTCGTTTCGGTCATTACCGTGATTGAAAGTCCTGCACGAGCACCACCAGCTGCTTTTACCTCGGCGCTCATTCGATCTGCAAAAGAAGCAGGATTGAGATGACTTGGTGGAGTGTTGATGAGATCGCGAGTTAAAAATGTGTACTGAGCGATGACAGAAGCTTCAGTTACAGCATCTTTGAATTCTGCTTTCGCGGCATGTTGTGTGAAGATCTTTGCAGATGCGAGCGATGAGTTACTTGTAACGACTTCATCGCTACGAAATTCATTAAAGAGGTACGCACCTAAAGCGGCACCCTGGGCAACTGCGGATACTCCCTCAATAGAGGGGGCAGGGAGAGCAAAGGTTGCAGATTTCTGATTTGAAAGTGTTCGAGCCGCCGCGCCAGCTGCGCGACGAAGAAGTTCGTGGCCATAACTTGTCGAAGCTTTGCCCAAACCCGTAAATACCAAGAGGCGAACCGAATTGCCTGGAATCTTTATGACCTCATCGGTTTTACCGGTCGCTCCCATATCGCCAAGGATCTCTTCCAAGCTCTTTGCATCGAGTGCGAGATCGCCAGATTCAATGATGAGTGTTGGCTTTCCGCCCTTGCGTTGGGCAGGGCCTTGCGCGAGACCGACAACAAGAATGTCATCTTTGAGAGCGGAGGTGAGAGAGAGTGCGGTCATAGTCGAAGTCACACATGCCTTTCGAAATTCTCGGGGTTGCCAACTGCCTGTTCCTAGCGCCGTAAGTGTAGGTTGATGGGATGAAAAATTCACCTTTGCATAGTCGCCATCTCGCCCTCAACGCGAAGATGGCTGATTTTGGTGGCTGGTTGATGCCAATCGAGTACCCAGGGGCTGGAGTCTTAGCTGAACACGCTGCAGTACGCGAACGTGTTGGGCTCTTCGATGTTTCACATCTAGGTAAGGCCAGAGTAACTGGCGAAGGCACACTTAAATTTCTCAACGGTGTTTTCACAAATGATTTATCTCGCATCACAGATGGCCAAGCCCAATACACACTGCTCTGTAACGAAGAGGGTGGGGTCATTGACGACTTGATCGCTTATCGCAATAGTGAAACAGATTTGTTCTTAGTGCCCAATGCATCTAATACTGCTGAAGTCGTTCGCGTTCTTAAGGAAAAAGCACCATCTCAAATTTCTGTGGAGAATCTCCACGAAGATTTCGGAGTCATTGCCCTGCAAGGTCCGCGTGCAGCTACAGTTTTGCAGACTCTCGGTGTTAAGCCAGAGATGGATTACATGGCCTTCGCACATGTGCGAATAGGAGAAGTTGAAGTAATTCTCTGTCGTACTGGATACACCGGAGAACATGGTTTCGAGATATTGCCAAAGCGTGCTGATGTTGAGTCAGTGTGGGACATTTTGGCCACAGCAGTCTTAGCCGAACAAGGTGCAATCTGTGGGCTCGGTGCGCGTGACACGTTGCGTACCGAAATGGGTTACCCACTACACGGACATGAACTTTCACTGGAAATTTCTCCAGTGCAGGCAAGTGCAACGTGGGCGATTGGTTGGAAGAAGGGTCCCTTTCTTGGCAGCGAAGTTCTAGTCGCTCAGAAAAGTCAGGGGCCAGCTCGTCGAATGCGCGGATTGAAATCTAATGACCGAGGGATTCCTCGAGCGGAGATGCAAGTTCAGGATGCCTCAGGCAAAACTGTTGGCGTTGTCACCAGCGGAACTTTCTCGCCAACTCTTCGAGTTGGAATCGCACTTGCACTCATAGATACAAATCTTTCTATTGGTGACCAAGTTTCTATTGATATTCGTGGGCGCGCATCGACAGCCACAATTGTAGAAATTCCATTTGTGCCATCCCACGTGCGTTAAGCCTTTGTCTGTACTGCGTTCTTGAACTCAATCGGTGTGAGAAAAGCAGCTTTAAAGTAAGTTCGTCGCAGAGCGCTCAGGAATGGTGTTGCTGTGACTGCGATGAGCGTTGAAGTAAGAATTGCTCGGGGGATATCCCACGCCATTGATGATGCAAAATGGAATGTTATGAATCGGGAAACATTCTCACTTAGCGCACCGCCAGGAATATAAGAAAGCTGGGTGTTAGATCCCAACACCCACGGCCAGAACTGCAAATCCATCAAGATTCCAAATGCAAAAGCAGCGAAGATTCCAACAATAATGAGAAGGAATTTCTCAGTAGCCCCCCGAATGAGTTTGCCTGCAAATTTTTGGGGGAGTGAACCCGCGAGCAACCCAATCCATCCTGCAGCAAAAACTTGATAGGCCAGCCACGGGCCGACTCCACCAGTCAGGAGCGCCGATGTCGTCATCGAAGTGATTCCTAGGAGAAAGCCCCACGATGGTCCGAAGACTCGAGCAGCGATTATCAGCGCAAACCAAATCGGCTCCAATCCAGCGGCCCCGGCACCTAGCGGGCGCAAGAGGGTAATAAATGCACTCATCACTCCAAGAAGAGCGATTGATTTGGCATCGATGGATCCGATACCAACCTCAGAAATCAAGAGAAATGCAGATGCTGCAATTGCAGCGACAAAAATCCAATGAAGATTTCCTACATAGAAAAAGGGCCAGATAAATCCTGCCAGTGCGATCAGAGATGTAAAGGCGAGAACAATCCTAGATTGCGAAGATAGACGATAAACGCCAGGAGTAGTTTTCATTTGAGTGAATCCTTACCAGTTGCTTCTGCAATTCCTCGGAGTGCATCCTTAACCGTTAACCAAGGGGCTGGTGACATAACTTTCGCAACTTGTGGTGCAAATGCCGGAGAAGAAAGCAGCACATCCAGTGTTGGACCGTCAGCGACGACATCCCCATCTGCGAGAAATACAACGCGATCGGCGACTTCTGCAACAAGTTCAACATCGTGGGTAGCGATCAAAACGCATTTCCCTAGATTGCGGGAGTATGAAATCAAGGTATCTACCAGGAGCGATTTTGCTTGATAATCAAGCCCTCTGGTGGGTTCATCCATTATGAGAACCTCGGGTGCGCTACATAGAATCAAAGCAAGGACAAGAGAAAGCCTCTGGCCTTCAGATAAGTCTCGTGGGTGCGCATCGGGATTCACTGTCGGTGTCAGACGAGTCAAGAATGCGAAGGTTGATCCTTCCTCTAATCCATTGTCACGATCATTCGCGGCACATTCCTTGGCAACAGAAGGATGAATTAAAAGATCTCCCGGTTCTTGTGGGATGTAACCGATCGTTGAAAGTCGTTTCCGACCCTGAAGCTGAGTCGGATCACTTCCAAGGACATGTACTCGTCCGCTAGTGGTTTTATG
>JAIXYD010000090.1 GCA_027490415.1 Streptomycetaceae bacterium | reverse complement strand
TACCCCTCATATGCAAGCTGTTTGATCAAACCGCTGCGAGAAAAAGCACTTGATCTGAGATAGCTCGCTGCAGCCTTAACTGCATTTGCTCGACTCACCGAGAGCGTTGACGTTGCAGTTGGGCTTGGCTTTGTAGTTGAAGTTGCAGTTGGTGTTGGGCTTGGTGTTGGTGTTGGTGTTGGTGTTGGAGAAACCTTCTGAACTTTGACTCCATTATTCCAATAAAGCTTTTGCCCTAATTTGATGCAAGTATATTTTTTTCCTTTATAAGTCTGCTGCGCCCCCAATTTTACGCACTTTGTCCCCGCAGGCACTGCTGCGTTTGACGAAAGTGGAAAAAGAGAAACCAAAACAAATGCAGCGACCAGTGATGCCCGTAATCTTCTCACACCCACAGTCTAAACACTTTTCTGGGGGTATCGAACCCTCAAGGTAACTTTAACCAGTCATGGATTCGAAAAACTCTATCGAATTGCTCCCATTAGTAGCAGTCACTACCAAGGGGTAGTCAAACTACTTCTTCTTGTAACCAGTCGGGCACTTTGGATTGACAGCGGTTACTTTTTTGACCACTTTTCCTTTGGTGCAAGTTATTGTTTTCTTCGCTTCCACAACCGATGGCTTCGCTGGTGATGTTGTAACTACTTTCGGAGGGGCTGGCTTGGTGGTAACGAAGGTCACTGCCGACTTTGCGCATACTTCAGTACTCTCTAAAGATTTCTTCGTGCAGAGGGTTATTGGATAGCTTGCTGGACCTGTGAAATTCAGGAAATACATAAAACTCATCTTGCCGGCAAGGACTCCAGTGGTGGAATTCTTCACACCTACCTTCATGGCGAACACCAAGAAAGGAGCGCCGGATGGCTCATCCGTTGAATACCCAACATAGTAGAAATCAGACCCTGATTTATTTACATATTTCACTTCGAGGTATGAGTTTGTCGATTCTTCCAATGACTGTGGGGCATAAACCTGATCTGGCCACGTAAACTCGACTCCCTCAACAGTGAGACTTTGGGTGGCCTGTGCTGTTGTCGCTTGAACACCGCTGACGATTACGAGAAAAGCCGTAAGTAGTGATGGCATGATAAATCGTGATCTCTTCATATCTCAAAGATACACGCGCAAAGCGAGCAGCTATCGATGTTGACTAGTCAATTTCTATAGGCAGCGGCTCTAACTTTAATCTTCATACATTTTTGGATTACTCTCCCTATGAGCAACAAAGATTCCGACTAATTCACCAATTAGACCAGCGGTAACTTTAATTGAATCTGTTGTACTGGAGACTTCGTTAAAGCCAGCCGCAGCAAGAACGATTGATGCACAGATTGACGCAAGAGCCCAGCCAATTATGAATCCACTGAATAATCTAAAGACTCTCATTTCATCAGTTTTACAGGGCTCAACTCATCTTCAATAAAATGACTGGTTACACCGGTAAATTAACGTATCGCACGAACTGGTGCCCTCGGTGGGGGTCGAACCCACACTTGGAGGATTTTAAGTCCTCCTTGTAGACCCCTGGGTTTCCAGAATTACCGGATTTCGAGCGTGAATCGAATCCCAATTCTAGGAAACTTTGTAGAGGTGTATCAATTGTGTATGAGTTCTTGAATGAGCTCTCATCTATTTGCCGTCTTCCACAAAGGCAGACGCCTTTGGCAAGTGGAAGGAATTATCGATGTCTCGTCGATCTAACGGACAAGGACATACCTACAAGGTTGGAAATTCTTATCGGACTGTCATTCATTGCAATGGCCACGTGGTTACAGCGATGGCAGGCTCTGCCAAGGAATCACGGAGGCGAGCAAAAGAGAAGCTCGAGAGAATTCCTCAAGGAAATATCAGTAGTAGCTCTCTCCCATATTCGAAGATCACTCTCGGTAAGTTTCTAATTGACTGGCTTGAGAATGAGCACCAGCACAGAATTGCTCACTCGACTTATAAGCGATATCGAGCCTTAGCTATCCATCACATCGATCCGATAATTGGCCAGATTCAAATTCGGAAAGTTTTGCCAACCGATATCACCTTGATTCTTACACAGATGAGAGAACAAGGGCAAAGTCCTAGATCACAGCAACAAGCACGGGCACTTCTCTCTGTTGCATTAGGAGAGGCAGAGAATAAAGGTTTCATTTCTAATAATCCGGTGAAGAAGGTGAGAATTCCCGTTAATAGGGGGAGAGAGATAAAGCCCCTAGCTATCGAAGAGGTTAAGCGCTTGTTGGAAACCTATAAAGGAACATATATGTCTGCTCGACTCCACATCGCCCTCCTTGCAGGTTTGCGTCAGGGGGAATCCCTAGGTCTTCGCTGGCAAGATATCGACTTTGAGAAAGCGACTCTGGAGGTGCGCAATCAAGTACAGAAGATTGATGGCCGCTTGCAGCTGACAGGACTTAAGACTGATCGATCTCGGCGTGCAATAGCTCTGACTGAGGGATCTCTTGAATCGCTCAAACAACATCGGGAGATCCTCGCAAGTATGAAGATTGCTTGTGGGGATTCCTGGCAGGAAAATGACCTGGTTCTCCCGCATATAGATGGGACTTTTCACCCAGCAATCCTTGATTACAACGCTTGGAAACGCTGCCTTCGGCTCTGTGGGATTAAGCAAAGAAGACTTCACGATGCCAGACATACTGCAGCAACTCTTATGTATAGCCAAGGAGTGGGCATAGAGGTCATCAGCAGGGCTTTAGGACACTCTTCAAGTGCCATTACCTCAAAGTTATATGTTCACAGTGCCGTACAGCCACAAAAGGTTGCAGCGCAATTACTTGGAGAACTCATTGAAAGTTAAGACTTTGTATGGGGGATACTCCCCCATATACCGTTATATACCGTATAAAAAAGATTCAAATTTCTCAGGAATTTTCAAAAAATCGGGAATATTTTCATTCAAAAAAACTTTAGACAATGCAGACGGTTGCTTCCACAAAACTACTTACAAAGCCATTTTGTAAGAGTTACAGATAGGAGCAAGAAATGAAGATAAGTAGTCTTCGACAAAACCCGAAAACGAAAGAGTTTCTCCTAAATGAGGAGAAATACTGCGGCAGATGCTTTCTTAATTTCGAAGATGAGTATGCCCATCAAATCCATAGGACTCACGGCGGCAAGTCCTACAGCAAGTGTCTAGATCCAGAATCAGTCGACCTTGTTGCCTACGTGAATTTTGGGGATGCGCTCGTCTGGAAGTGCAGAGATTGAGCGCCCGGATTCTGTCCAGCAAAGATTCACGACTCGGTCCTGGATCACTCTGGGCTCCACTTCCAATCCCCGCCTGCAGAGCTCTCACTTATGCGGGTCAAATCAAAGCCAGTCAATTGCTTTTTGCGATGGTCCTGCACGCGAGTGGTAACAGTCCATATGTGTTTCCATCGCGTGAGACTTTAAGCAAGTACTCCGGGGTTGGCAAAAACAGCATTACACAGGCTCTCGCAGTGTTGGAGAGGTTCGGTTTTATTAGAATCGATGAGATAAAACAGGGTCCTACTTATAGAAATAGGTACGAATTGCTGAGGGCCTGTTGGCATTGGGACGAATTCAACGAAGTGGCAAGTAGGTACAAGGTCCCGAAAGGCCATTGCACAAAGTGCGGAAACTGGATCTACTCGGCTAGCTGGTACTACGAAAATCGAAGGAGTGGACTCGCGACCATCCGTACGCGGGTTCACTTCAACTGCGGCGGAGTAGTCAAGAATCTCAACCGAAACCAAATGTTGATCACGCGCCAACAGGAAGAATTGGCCGGAATGCCTTTGTATATGGTGGGTCAGGTATGTGAATTGGAAATACCGGAGTGAGCGTCGCCCTTAAGGCGACCCTGCTTTTAGAAATGCTGAGATCTCCTCAAGAGGATCTCGCTGGTTACCCGTGGTATTTACTTTCTGTCCATTTTCGGGACAGTGTCGCTGACAGACCAATTAATCAGTTTGTCTGGGCTGACTAGTCGTTCGGCACTTAGGGGCTTTACATTCCCCACCCTAAGGGCTGCCTTCACGACGTCAGTCGTGCCCAATATCCTTGTTTCCGTGCCCCACAAAAAAGTTAAACAGCCACTCTCGGTAACTCACCCTGAGTTGGCCAAGGAAGCCGACGGCTGGGATCCAGCAGAATTCACGTCAGGCAGCGGGAAGAAGCTTTTGTGGCGTTGCAATTTAGGCCATTCGTATGCCTCTACCGTTTCTCATCGAAGTAATATGAAGAGTGGGTGTCCATATTGTTCAAGAAAAAGTACCCTCAAAGGTTTCAACGATCTACAAACTTTATTTCCGGACATAGCGGCTGAAGCCGAAGGGTGGAACCCATCTGAATTTGGACCAGGATCAAAGCGGAAACAAAAGTGGCGATGTCCAAATGGTCATCTTTACGAATCAACGATTTCGCACAGAACTGTAATGAAATCTGGGTGCCCATACTGCTCAGGGCGGGTTCCCGTAGTTGGAACCAATGACCTTATGAGCATAAACCCAGAGCTTGCCGCAGAAGCTGTAGGTTGGGATGCCTCCTTGGTTTTACCACGAAGCAACAAGAAACTCCTTTGGGAGTGTGTGAAAGGCCATCAATGGAAGGAGACGCCCTCCAATAGATCGGCAGGCAGAGGTTGTCCATATTGCTCAAGTCATCGGGTCTTGCCTGGTTTCAATGATCTAGCCACAACGCATCCCGATATAGCAGCGATTGCACATAATTGGGATCCAACCTCTTTAACTGCATTTAGTAGTTTGAAGAAAACCTGGATTTGCGAACTCGGCCACATATGGGAATCAACGGTAAAAAATATTACTAACGGGAGATGGTGTCCATTTTGCTCTGGCCACCAGGTGCTAGTCGGGTTCAACGACCTATCAACAACTAATCCCGATATCGCCGGTACTGCTGAAGGTTGGGACCCTACAACATTGACCGCATTTAGTAATAAAAAGAAGAAATGGAAATGTGAATCTGGACATTCGTGGATCACTCCCGTCTCTACCAGGTCTAGCGGTTCTGGATGTCCGTCCTGCTCTCAGTATGGGTTTGACCCTAATTCTGATGGATATTTCTACTTCTTGAACCACTCAAATTGGGAAATGTTCCAAATAGGAATCACTAATAATCCTGATCAAAGACTGAAGTCTCATTGTAAATTAGGGTGGCAACTGCTTGAACTCCGCGGTCCGATGGATGGTCACCTCACGCAACAATGGGAAACTGCCATCCTTCAAATGCTTAAGGCAAAAGGTGCTGATTTATCAAATAGCAAGATTGCTGGAAAGTTTGACGGCTACTCGGAAGCCTGGAGTAAATCTACTTTTGAGGTGAGCTCGATTAAAGAGTTAATGCGATTGACTGAGGAATTTGAAGAGTCTTCTGGGAAACAGAAAAATCTACCTTAAATAAATTTCAAGATTCGACTGCCAATATAAACAACAAAAAATAGTATCGGAAACAATAAGCTTAAATTTCCTATCGTACGATCACCCGTGAAACTCATATTGTCATATTTTTTTCTGACTATAAAGCCTTGTATTCCAAGAAAGATACTCATAGGTACCCAACAGAAGCTCAAAAAAAGAATAAGCCAAGACAAGTAGATTACCCAGCCATACTGGATTGACCAGATTACATACTGGTCACTATTAATGAAATCGCTTAGAAAAATAGCGATCAAGAATGTGAATGCATAGGCAACAGTTGTTGCAATTAGAAGACCCTTTAACCTACTATTTTCTTCTTCAAGCATATAGAAAGTGTAGATAAAAATGGCAGGAAAGTCAGCACGTATGATTCAGTTTATTCTTGGGCTTGTCGTACTCTCACCGATTGGGGTGGTATCCGGATTTCTTGGTCTAGCTTGGGCTTGGGAATACTTGGCAGGATGTTTTTTTTCTCTGTCATATACTTGCGGTCAGGACAAGTCATTTAAAGCAGTAGTTTTCTTAGCAATCGCTGGCGGATCGTTTGCTGGAATCAAGACCTTATGGGATAAAGCTAAGTAATCCAAATATTTCGAAATCACTCAGTCGTTAAAGCCACGACCTAAATCATCACAGCTCTGCATTAATTCTCCAACGATTCCGGAAGAGATGGGATCTTCAGGCATAACGCCTTCCCCTCTTATTAGGTCTACTTCCAAGAGTTTCCAATAATTTTTGTAGCTATCAATCAGTCGACGTGCTTCCACATTATCAATTTCGTACAAAGATGAAGCCAAGTCAACGTACTCAACCATTTCATCACTCGCTGATACAGTTTCTGGCGACTCGTTATGTCTTTTCACAGCCAATGGCCAGATAGTCGCGTAATCTTCTGGCCAGCCATTCACAATCGCACAAGCCAGATTAAGTTGTGCAGATGAATTCGCTGGTTGACTTTGGGCGCAAGATGTGAGGACTCCAACCATCAAGAAAATTAAGCCAAGTGGCCTTGGCTTTTGGAGATTAACCATTTCCGTAGGCCCACCACGCAAGCGGCCCAAAACGTCCACTGCCGGCAACCAAGCAGGCACTGCCCCATTTCGGGTCATTAGAACAGACTGCATTAATTGCCGATACGTACTTTCGCATAGTTGCAACATCAGCTTTGCTGAAGCAATTCGGGTAGCCCGTATAAAGTCGAGCCAAAATATATGAGTTGAACCAGTCCGAATCTGTTTTCAGCTCTGGATTCTTGTTGATTGCTTTGACTAAATTTCCTTTTTTGGCAATACCTTTTGCTTTTACACAGTCAAAAATCCCACTTCGTGGTGCTGTGGTAATTGCCTGTGCGTATTGTCCACTCCAAATAAGCGAGAAGACGAAGACTCCAACGAGAATTTTCATAGCATTGATTCGATCAAATTTCATTATCGTCCCCGAGGATTCAATTCCGTATTCCGCTACTCTACTCTAGGCATAATCTAGACTTGCATACGCCACTATACTAAAAATGACTGGACATTTCTTGTCCCCATCCGAGGGCAAATAAAATTAATACAAATAAACCCTAGAAGATTTAGGAGTTTAACCATAACCTTTGTAGTCACCAGGCAGTTGGACGACTTAAGCGCTACGGGGGAGGAAGAAATTGGGTATTTTCGACCGCAATGATCCGCTAAAGATTAGTCATAAATTTGAATATATAAAGATCCGAGATCCCCGTAGAAATCCAACCACATTTGAAGATGTAATACCTTCATATGCGCCGAATAAATCAGGTGAAGAGTTTTTAAAGAAATATTTAGCTATCGTGAGAACAAGCTTTGAGAGATCTACGGTTTCAGGGTGGACGATGTACCTTGCAGAAATATTGCCGGAATTTGAAACACTTCTAGAAGATGAATCCGATTCGGAAGATTTTATCGGGTTTATGATGCAAGGTTTCGCGATGGCTGTTTGTGAAGATGCCTACTTCAAAATAGTAAAACCTGACTTGATGTCCGAGTGTGCTTGGGAAGCAATGAAAAGTATGCAAATTCTTCAAACTATGAATGGTGAAGACTTTCGAGGAGAAAATTGCTTAAATGCAATGCTTGCCGGCTATCTCGTTGCAAGAGAGCTTAAAGCGAGTCGATCTTAAAGGGCCAAAACTCCAATCGGGGTATGGTGTGCCAGCTTGAGCCCATTGCAGAGATTTGAGCTCCAGTGCTACTTCTTCTTGTACCCCGTAGGGCACTTTGGATTCGAAGCAGTTACCTTCTTGGTCAATTTGCCTTTGATGCAGGTTATGGTTGTCGTCTTAGCTGTTTGGGTAGCAACGACTTTCGGTGGATTCAGTGCTTTAGCAATACTCACATCAATCATCTCACGTGTTATTGAAAAAGTAGCATTCATTATGTCAGCGGTGTCCTCGCAAGGAATTGGGAATTCCCCCCAACTGCTAACTGAAATTTTCGGACAGTTTCTCTCAGGTATTACTAGGCTGTCTTTACCATTTAACTCAACAAAATCTATTCCTTCGAGATATACGTTATACATAATTGTCTTGTCTTTGCCGGCGACATCGTGCACTATCACACTTCCGATTTCGTATCTTGCAATACAAGGTTCGATAAATTCGTTGTCCAAAATCGGAGTCGTAAACTTAAATCTTTCTTCGAACCAATCTCCAACTTTAGTTCGATTCTTCAAATTTTCCAAGATCTTTCGATTTCCAAGTTTCTCTGCAAGATTAACGGTGGGCGAAGTAAAGGAACTTGTTGCAGGTTTTACACCAAAACTAGTTGAGGGGACACGCACCCACTGAGTTATCCTTGAGCAGTTTGTTGTATCAACTGCAGTGTCCGCCAAAAAATATTTCATCTCAATCGCGTGAGTTGAGTTACGGTGATATTTGACAGTCAAATCCACTGTTGCAATTGCAGAAAAGGTTAGTCTCTTTCTAGAATCAGTTTTTGCTGAAAGATCTACATTTACTCTCAGGTCCTTTAGGATCGGTAAGTATGGATCCTGTAACACTGGGGTAGGAATTGGTTCAGCGCTATTTGCCGGCAGTGCGGAGAAAACACCAAAAAGAGTTAAGGCAAACACCGTAACGAAAGATTTGATCCTTAATTTCATTTCTTCACCCTACTCTCTTGAGTAGAAATTTCTAAGAGGGTAGTAAAGAGGTAACCGGTCAGAAAATTAGCAATGGGGGGTCTACTTCAGCCCAATGGCAGAGGCAGAGGAGCCTGAGCTTTGCTCAGGTGCAGATGAGTTGGCACGGAAGTTCTGAGTACCAACTCATCGCCTTGGAATCCTCGGCGGTTGTGTATGAATTGTGTATGAATTGGAAATCAAGCTATTGCTATTAACCTTTAGTGGGTAGATAATTCACGCACGAAGATAAGTAAATAGATTGAACTGGTGCCCTCGGTGGGGGTCGAACCCACACTTGGAGGATTTTAAGTCCTCTGCCTCTGCCATTGGGCTACGAGGGCCATGTACGGATGGGAAGTCTACTATCCAATTCCTGCAGC
>JAIXYD010000098.1 GCA_027490415.1 Streptomycetaceae bacterium | reverse complement strand
GAAGGCGTTGGAGTTGGTGAAGGCGTTGGTGTTGGTGAAGGCGTTGGTGTTGGTGAAGGCGTTGGTGTTGGAGAAGGCGTTGGTGTTGGTGTTGGTGAAGGAGCTTCAACCGGTGCGACACCTGTGGTCGTAAATGATTGGGTCGCTCCGTAGAGGAACTTCGTGGTGAATAGAGGGCCGCTCAATCCCTGCAGGCGAGTCCTGTAATAGTAAGTAGTGCCTGGAGTAAGTCCTGCAATCGTTGCTGAAACAGTGGTGTTTACTCCACTTCTCACTGTCAGCGGAGAACCATCTGTGACTGTAAAGGTGTCGAAGGTAGGTGTCTTCGAGTGCTGGTAGGCAATCTGAACATTTCCTCCACCGGGGTTAATCGTCGAAATATGACGAACTCCGGTGTTAGTAATTGAGGTGTGTGATTGGGAAACAATCACCGGCATGATCATCTCGCCAGTACTGATTATGGTGTTACCGATTGCTTTACCTGAGGCATTGACTGCATCGAATCGGTAATTGTAGGTACCTCCAGGAATGATTCCAGTCACTGTTGCTGAGACAGTAGTTATGGTGTCTGAGGTAACGACTGGCAGAGTGATTGTCCCGCCATCAAGTGTGAAGGTTGTATTACGACCGTACATAAAAGTAACTGTCGTAGCTTGAGATTGCGGATTAACAATCGCTGTAAAGGTTTGTGAAACAGTACTCATGCGACCATCTAGATATTGCGAAGTAATAGTTGGTGCGATTCCCGGAGCAACGAGAGTCTTGAATGAAGAACTGGTGGACTGTGAGTAGCCAGCTGAGTTATATGCCGCAACCTTGTAGTAATAAGTGGTATCTCCGACTAAATCTATTGGAGTCGAGTTGAGATTGAATGCGGTGCTTCCATAGGCAGTTGAAAGCTGGCCACTGATTGTCTTTACATTTGTTGCAAATGTTGGATCCGGGCTATAGAAGATTTGAATCTCAGTAGCGAGACCATTTGGATTAACGGTTCCGTTGAGCTGTGCGCTGAAGGCAGTTACGAGTGTTGCGCCAGTGGTTGAAACAGTTGGAGCAGAATTTGTTGTCGCCTTGGTGGTAAACGTGTATGTAGGCGATACAAAAGTCTTCGATGAATTCTCTCCTCGAATTCGGAAGCTATACCTTGTATTTGCAGCCAGTGATGTCAATGAAACATTTGTTGCGATTACTTCAGTGCCACTAAATGATTGAGTTGTGGGCGTAGCAGTCTGTACCCCTGATGCAAATGTTGGACTGGTCGAGAATTCGATCCGTGCGGTAGTGCTGAGATTCTCTGGATTGACAGCAATATTTACCACCGCACTCGAGCTGGTTACGGCTTCGAGTGATTTGAATTCGACGGTTGGCGCCGAATAGGCAGGCCATGAATCTGTGGGTGAGACATAAAGCAATTTGTTCGGTGTATCGACACTTAAGCCAGAGATAGCACCAGTTGTCGCTGTAGAAAGTAGGGCTGATGTTACTTGTGCGACCGTGGCCGTTGGATTTAGACCGCGATAGACAGCCGCCGCACCTGCAACGTGAGGAGAAGCCATCGATGTTCCGCTGATTGTGCGGGTAGAGCTAGAGCCCAGAAACCAACCACCTGTAATAAGTGAGCCAGGAGCACTTAGATCAACACAAGTTCCGATGTTCGTATAACTTGCTTTGGCATCTCCGAGATCTGTAGCTCCAACAGTGATTGCGTTAACTGCAGATGCTGGTGACTTCGTGCAAGCATCTGCGCGATCATTTCCTGCTGCAACTACAACAGTGATTCCCGCATTTACTAAACGCTCGATCGCATCATTGAGAGCCTCTGACTTTGGTCCACCAATACTCAAGTTCAAAACAGCTTGTGTGAGCGGATTTGGATTTGCTGGAGAGAGAATCCAATCAAGGGAAGCGATTACTCCTGAATAACGTCCACTACCGTTACAGTCAAGGAGGCGAATAGGAACAACAGTTGCATTCTTTGCAATTCCATATTGTGTGCCAGCAGCTGTGGTTGCAACGTGTGTTCCATGTCCGTTGCAGTCAATTGTTCCGCGACCGTCATTAAATGATGTGTAGCCAGATGGTGAAATTCGGCCCGCTAAATCTGCGTGAGGAAAGATTCCTGAGTCACCAATATAAATTGTGGTACCGGTTCCGGCGCTCAAGTACTCATAAAATCCAGCTCCACCGCCGCCGACTCGCTCACGTTGATCGATACGATCAAGTCCCCATGATGGAGTCGGTGTCTGAGTCGCGGCAAGTGTTACCACTGCATCTTCCTCAACCGCTTTTACATATTGAAGTGATTGCACATATGGAAGTTGGTATGCGGCTAGTTCAACAACAAAGCCGTCGAATGCATATTCGAACTCATCATCGATTGTGATTCCAGCATTGCGAAGTTCTCCGCGCACCACATCGTTAAAATCGCCATCTACTGTGACGATGTAAGTGGACTTGGGAGAAACGACCTCAACTGCTTGAGCCGCCGAAGATGCAAAGAGGGCAGCAATCAGCGACAGGGCTAGTACCGCCCGAATCCGCCTGGCTCTCCGCTTGCTCCTCATGCCTATCTCACCGTATCTCTCACGCTTAATTATGCGGCTAGTCACCTCTTTCTTAGACGCAGAAAGGCCCCCCACGGTTCCGCAGGGGGCCTTTCTGTTACTGATTTGGGGTGCTTTTTATGAGCACCCTGATGTGTTTCCGCAGCCTTCGCATACAAAGCATGCACCTGACATACGCATCTTCACACCACATGTCATACAGAGCGGTGCAT
>JAIXYD010000019.1 GCA_027490415.1 Streptomycetaceae bacterium | reverse complement strand
TATGCTCAAACGCTCATTCAGTCCTGAATATGAAGGCTCGCGCGCCATTATTTTTTCCAGATCCTTCTTTGCCATCGCGACTTTACCCATACGCTCATAGGTAAAGGAGCGCTCCCAAAGACCACGATTGAGAATTCCTTCTGAGCGGGTTCGCTTCGCAACAGCTTGCTTGAGACATTCAAGAGATGCCTCAAAGAATCCTTTTTCACGGAATGCGATGCCGCGCAAAACTAAGAGCATTGCGGTGGCATCATCTTCATTCTCAATATCTTCTGTAGTTGCAATTGCATCATCAAATTTCAGAAGCGCGATTTCTAGATCAGCGACAGAGATTGCAGTCATTTGATCAGAATCAATTTCTTCTACAACTTCTAGCGCTTTTGCGTAATTTCCCTGCACCTGAAGAATTTCGGCGTAAATCAATCCCAGGGCTTTCAGGTTGTAGCGCTCGTTGGCAAAAATACCCGGTGTGATCATGACTCCTGGGGTAATACCAGCAAAATATTTCTGAACTAGTGGTTGAGCAAAAAGTGCTTCTCGTTGTGGCCAGAGCTGATCTGCGAGAATGAAAGATTCCTTCTGTAATGCTTCATTAGTGCTGCCGTGCAGCACTTGAATTGCTTGCATTGCCAGTGAAAGTTCGGGATGTGCTTGTGCGACTGCTCTTGTTTTTTCAAAGACGACAGCTGGTGGATTCGCTTCTTGATCTCCATAGATATCGTAGAAAAGTGCGCTGAGCGCTTTCTCTTCCTTGCTGGAGAAGAAGTGTGATTTTGCTGGTTCGCGTCGCTCGGTAACCGGAGCATCGAGTGCTTGTGCTGATGGAACGAATACATCCTCAACATAGACCTCGTCATCAACGATAGTCTCTTCCGTTCGCGTGCTTTCCACATTTCGTGGAGATTTTTTCTTAGCGCGCTTTTTCCTTAACGATTTACTTTCGGTCCAATAGAGACCACTGCCGGGAATACCTGCAGATGTGGTGACGCGTCCTCGTGAGTTAAGACTCACTCGTGCGCCAGGCACACCTGCAGATATTCCGACAGAGCTTTTGCCGACAGTTAAGCGGATCCCCGGGAGGATCTTCATCGATCGACGAAAGCGAAATCCCATAGTGCTTAGAACACATCCTTACCGGTGAGCTCTTTTTCAAGTTGGTCAGCTCTGGTGACAAGTGCATCGATCGGAGCATGGACTTCTAGCTCATCCAAAGTTGCAATCCAAGAAGTGTGAATCATCGTGTAGAAATCATTTACCTGTGCAACGCCGAATGGAAGTGCACTTTGAAGAACGATCTCAGGCTTGATATCACTGACTCTTCCAAATGGAGCAGAGAAAGTTACAAGCGGATCAAAATTGTGGACTGAGATAAATTGACTGCGACCGTTACCTGTATTGAAAAGCATGCGAAGTGAATCGCCAGAATCATTATCAATCTTGTAGTTGTTATAGAGGAATTGCTTGAGCTGGGTCCAGTTGGCCATCACGGCACCTTTCTATTGTGTCTATCGTGGTCTGAGGCTTACCCCGCTAGGTTACTAGCGCAGCCAGAGCCGCCACCAGATCAAATGTAGCCGTGGTCATGGGAAAAATGACTGGTTAGCCGTTTACACCCTGTCAATATCTGCCCTCTTCATTTATTCTTAGCGCCTGACATCCCTTAAGTAGAAGGCACAGTGCAGTCAATGGTTACGAAGAATACTAAAACAGGCGTAGAGGACAACAACGAGTTCCATATTGAACAGGTTGTAGAAAAAGTTCTCTTCGGTGGCCGCTGGCTACTAGCCCCACTTTATGTTGGCCTACTACTTAGTCTAGTTCCATTGATTTACCGATTCTTCATCGAGTTCATTCATTTGATGGAGGGAATTGCAACTCTTGAGATGCAGCAGATCACTCTCAAGATTCTTGAGCTTCTCGATGTCGTACTTCTTGGAAACCTCATCATTATTGTGATCTTCGCAGGATATGAAAACTTCGTTTCTAAGATCAATGTCGCTACTGACTCGGTTGACCGTCCGCACTGGATGGGTCGTGTGGATTACAGTGGACTTAAGATCAAGTTGATCGGTTCTTTGGTTGCGATCTCTGTTATTGAACTCTTGAAAGACTTCATGATGGAAGGCGCTTACGATGATAAGACGCAGCTATGGCGCATTATCATCCACGTCACCTTCGTGGTTTCAGGTGTTCTCTTTGCACTTATGGACTTCATTGCCGATAAGCGCGAAGCCGTTGATTTAGCTGTAAAACAAACCAAGAGCGAGAAATAAGGAGAAGTTCGATGAGCAACCTATTGGTAATTAAAGATAAGGTCACACGTTACGCGAAGGAAGTTTTCAACGTTGTGATGATCGATGATGATGGTGATCTCGTCATTCCTTACGAATCAACCAAGATTTTTATCCGCGTCTTCGAGCGTGAAGTTGAAGCAGCGGGCGAGGCTTTCTGGAATGAGAATCAGCTTTCTCGCACCGTCGTCTATGTCTGGGCTCCAACAATCTTTGATGTAAAGCCAAGTAACGAGCTCTATAAGTGGGTCGCTACCGAAGGTGCTGACTTCTTCTACGGTCACTGCAAGGTTACCGGGTTTGGTGACAGCGGAAATGTACAAGTGCTTTTTGAGATCACCATCCCTGGAGACACAATCGATCCAGGCGAGCTCAAGCAAGCTCTCTTAGCTGTCGCCTTCACTGCAGATGATCTTGATGATGAGCTTCAGAAGAAGTTCGGCGGCAAGCGCGTAGACGATAACTAAACCGCTTCAATTATGAGCGTTCGTTCAAGTGTCGAAGATACAGCTGTAGGTGTTGCCAAGGGTTACGACCATGGCGAAGTAACTGAGCTGCATATTCTTCGCGCCTTGCTGAGTAAATTCGGCACCGATGGCACTGGCATCACCAATAAAGATGTCGACGACAAGTT
>JAIXYD010000115.1 GCA_027490415.1 Streptomycetaceae bacterium | reverse complement strand
TCTCAGGCACTTAGACCTTCAGCTTTGGCTGCCATCGCTGCGTCAAGCGCCGCTACCAACGGCAACATTGAACGGATCCAACGAACTGCGAGCTATCCAGTAACTGCCATTGAATGTGTTGTCAGTGGTGCAGCAACTGCAGATCTGAAAAATGCACTCACCCCACTCGCAGCTGAACACTCAGTTGATATTGCGGTCTCCCCTGGTGGCCTCATGCGATGGGCGAAGAAACTTGTTCTGATGGATGTTGACTCAACACTAATTTCGCAAGAAGTCATCGAACTTCTGGGAGCAAAGGCTGGCGTCCAGGCCCAAGTAAAGGAGATCACCGATAGGGCGATGGCTGGTGAAATTGATTTCGAATCTAGCCTACGCGAGAGAGTAGCCCTTCTTAAGGGCCTCCCCGAATCCGTAATCTCAGAGGTACAGGATGAAATCTCATTAACGCCGGGGGCTAAGACTCTTGTCACCACCCTTCAAAAGCTCGGACATACCGTAGCTGTCGTCAGCGGTGGCTTCATCAATGTAATCGAACCGCTTTTAACATCCCTTCAGATTCAGCATTTTCGGGCAAATACCTTGGAGATCAAGGATGGAGTACTTAGTGGTGCATTGCACGGACCAATTATCGATCGTGCGGCAAAGGCGACAGCACTTCGGGACTTTGCAGCGCTCGAACATGTGGAGCTAGAACAAACGGTCGCCATCGGAGATGGCGCAAATGATCTAGACATGATTGCACTCGCGGGATTAGGAATCGCTTTCAATGCCAAACCTGCTGTCCGAGCTGCAGCCGATAGCGCACTCAGCGCGCCGTATCTGGATAGCGTGCTCTATCTGCTTGGTATCACACGCGAAGAGGTTGAAGAATCAGGGCAGTCGTCCCGCAAGTAAAGCTTTAAAGCCTGCACGCGTGGATATCTGTGACAAGAATTCCTCGCGCACCAAGTGCATAGAGATCATCCATCACCTTATTTGTTTCACTACGCAAAACCATCGCTCGAACTGCCAGCCAATCTGGGTTTTGCAGAGGCGAGATCGTCGGAGATTCCAGTCCTGGAGTAATCGCACAAGCGGCATCTAAATCGCTCCTCTTAATGTCGTAATCCATTAGAACATACTGACGAGCCGTAACAACGCCCTGCAGTCGACGAATCAATACTTCAAGCTCTGCGGCGATAGGCACATCTTTGCGACTAATCAATATTGCTTCACTTGTAAGTATCGGATCACCGAATATTTCTAGCCCTGCTTGGCGAAGGGTATTTCCAGTGCTCACAACATCAGCGATCAGATCTGCCACACCGAGACGGACGCTGCTTTCGACAGCGCCATCAAGTCGCACCACATCTGCACTGATTCCAAGTGATGCAAGATGGCTTTGAACCAATCCCGGATAAGCCGTTGCAACCCGCTTACCGTCAACGTCTTTCATCGAATAGCCCTTAGCTGTCGGACCAGCGAACCTGAATGTCGAACCACCAAAATTTAACGCCATGATCTCGATCGCATGAGCACCCGAATCAATTAAGAGATCACGTCCAGTAATACCGGCCTCAAGTTCGCCAGAGCCAACATAGATTGCGATATCGCGTGGTCGTAAGTAGTAAAACTCAACAGCATTTGAGGCATCAACCAGAACTAAATCACGCGAATCTGATCGCTGCTTGTATCCAGCTTCCTTAAGGATCGCGATCGATTCATCGGCCAAAGAACCCTTATTTGGAATTGCTATCCGTAACATCATGCTCCTTTAAAGATTAGAGAAACTTATAAACATCTTGTGGGGTGAGCCCACGGGCCAGCATCAATGTTTGCAGGTGGTAGAGCAACTGACTGATCTCCTCGGCCAGCGCTTCATCACTTTCGTGTTCAGCGGCAAGCCACACTTCCCCAGCTTCCTCGATAATTTTCTTTCCGATCGAATGCACCCCTGCATCTAGAGCTGCAACAGTTGCTGAATCTGCGGGGCGGTCAATAGCCTTCTGGGATAGCTCAATCCACAGTTCATCAAAGGATTTCATTTCACTAGTTTACTTGACGTCGCCACGAGAAGGTGTGCTATTTAGCGTCGGCAAGAGCGCGTAATTGCTCGACCATATCCGCTGGATCTGCGGAGTTAAAAACTGCGCTACCTGCGACGAAGGTATCAGCTCCTGCCTCTCTGGCAATTTCAATCGTCTCGAGAGAAATCCCACCATCAACTTGCAGCCAAATGGGTCTATCTCCAATGATCGATCGAGTTCTGGCGACCTTATCCATCATTGTGCTCATAAATTTCTGTCCGCCGAAACCAGGCTCAACAGTCATAATGAGATACATGTCTACATCGTCAACGAGGTCCGCGTATTCCTCGATTGACGTTCCTGGCTTTATCGCTAGACCGGATCGCGCACCTTCGCTCCTAATCGCTCGAAGGGTGGAACGAATGGATGAACTCGCCTCGGCGTGAATTGTGACGCTGGCACTACCCGCATGGGCATATGCCGGAGCAAGTCGATCAACATCTGCAATCATCAAATGGGAATCTACCGGGATCGGTGATGACCCGATAATCGATGCTGCTTGATCAAAGTCAAAAGTAAAATTGGGTACAAAGATGTTATCCATAACATCAAGATGCAGTAAATCAGAGACAGATGCTATCCGATTGATCTCTTGATCTAACCGAGAAAAGTCCGCATTTAAAATACTCGGAGTAATGCGGATTCCCATACTATTACTTTACCTTAAGAGGTTTTTCTGAAGAGTGCCAAGAACATTGCATCGGTATTGTGTCGCTGCGTCCACAGAGCCATGCATTTATCGCGAACTCCGCCTTCAAGACCTTGCGGCATAAAAGGCTGTATATCGATCTGCTCAAGTTCAGGATGTTTCTTGAGTATGTCGGCGACAGCGATACTTGTCTCAGCAAGATGCGGTGAACATGTGGCATATCCGAAGACTCCCCCAACATTTAACACCGAGATCGCAGCGTCGCTGATCTCTCTTTGGAGGGCTCCAAGCTCGCGTAAATCTGAGAGTTTTCGCCTCCATCTCACCTCGGGGCGACGCCTCAGTGCTCCCATTCCAGTGCAAGGAACATCAGCCAACACTGCATCAAATGTTTCACCTTTTGCGGCAATCTCACGAGCATCGCCGACCCATACATCGTTCTTGCCAATTACTTGCTTCACTAAATCTGCTCTCACCTGAGAGATTTCATTGGCAACAAAGTGATGCTGCTCCTGATCCGCGATCGCAGAAAGAAGAGCTGCTTTCCCACCAGGACCGGCGCATATATCGAGCCACGATTTTCTATCGGCAGCAGCCAGTGCGAAGACTGATGCAACGAGCTGCGAACCTTCATCCTGAACACCCGCTCTACGATGACGAACAGCTTCAAGTGCTGAGGGTGTGACCTCTGCTCTAAATCCATAAGGAGAAAAGGCTGTCGGAGTGGCCTGCCATTCTGAAAATTCGTCTAGCTTTGATTTTCCGGGCCACGTAACAAAAGTTGGCTTAGCTGGTGTGTTATTTGCTTCAAGAAGTGCGCGAACTTCCTCGTAGTCGCGAAGCAGATCAAAGTAGGCACTCACCATCCATTCAGGATGAGAATACGTGATTGCCAATCTACTCACTTGATCATCGATGAGAGCCAATGGCGAAAGCCACTCCTCAAGCGACTGAGCACTTACTTTACGAAGGAGAGCATTCACGAAGGATGCTTTGGATTCACCGAGAACCTTTCGTGCCAGTTCTACAGTCTCCGAGACTGCAGCATGCATAGGAACTCTCATTTCGAAGATTTGCTGAAGGCCCATCCTGGTGACATCAACAATCCCAGCGTCGACCTCACTCCATGGACGATCACTTACTTGGGCAAGTATGTAATCATGGCGCCCCTGCATTCTCAACGTTCCATAGAGAAGCTCCGTTGCAAATGCCTTGTCACGTTGGTCGAATTCCGAAGAATCTAACGCTCGTGGCAATAGGAGGTTTGAATAACCATCACGTCTATTTACCTCAGTGAGTATGTCAAAGACCAAAAGTCGAACTGGATCAGCTTTGGGTTTCTTAAAAGTATTCCTTCGCGCCTCAACCACAGCGCTCACCAATGGTAATTCTTGCACCACGAGCCCAATCGCTTGCTCTCATCTCCGATTTTCCCTGCGGAATAACTTCAATGAGTTCCAGTGGAGTTTCGCTTGTTCCAACAAGGACCCTTTCTTTTTCTACAAAGAACTCTCCGGGTGAAAGCTGATGTTCTGACCCGAAATCACTGCAGATGGTGCTTCTAGTAATTTTAAGAACTTCGCCGCGGAAAATGGTGCGAGCAATCGGGTTCGGAAAAAAGGCCGCAATTTTGCGTTCAATCGCTTCTACCCGCATGGACCAATCAATGCTGGATTCTTCTTTACTTAACTTTCTTGCCAATGAGACGCCTATCGTTCTCTGCGCGGTTGGAAGAATATTCTTTGAAATATCCTCAAGAGTTTGTGACAGGAGTTCAACGCCCTTCTCTCCCAAAAACTCCAACGCTTCCTTGCTCCGCATCTTCTGATCCAGTGGGAAGGAAGACTGTCGATAGATCGGTCCCGTATCCATCCCAGCATCAAGTGCGAAGACCGAGATACCTAAGTGATCATCGCCGTTTTCAATTGCACGCTGAACTGGTGCAGCACCCCTCCAGGAAGGGAGAAGTGAGAAATGCAGATTAATAAATCCGTGCGATGGAATATCTAGAATTTCTTGCGGCAAGAGAATTCCAAAAGCAATCGTTACGACACAATCAATGTCAGCAAGAGAGTCAGCCATATCGATCGCTTTTCCAACCTTAATACACTCGATCCCATTGGTTTCTGCCCATGTTGCAACCGGACTCGGCATCATTACTCGCCCTCGCCCCACCGGCTTATCCGGTGTTGTGAAGACTCTGATTAAAGAGTGTTGTGCACCGCGAAGAAAATCCAGTGCCGGAAATGCAACCTCCGGCGTTGCTGCGACCGCAAGACGCACTAGCGCCCTTTGCCAAATGTTTGGTGAGGTGAAACTTTAATTATTGGAGTTGAACCACTCTCGCTAGCGCTCATAAACCACTCTGAGTCTCGAATCTCCTTCATGGCAAGCTTTCGAAAATCTTTGGGCAACCGTTCAATAAAGAGAATTCCATCCAAATGATCGGTTTCGTGTTGTAGTGCCCTAGCCATGAACTCGCTGCCTTCGACAGTTATTGGCTCACCATGCATATTGAATCCACGAGCAACGGCGCGCATAGCTCTTGGAGTGTCATAACGAATCTCCGGAAAAGAGAGACATCCTTCTTCTCCATCTTGTAGCTCATCGCTCAACGTCAGTTGCGGGTTAACTAAGTGTCCAATTTCTTCGTCAACACACCAGGTGAAAACTCGCAAAGGAACCCCAATTTGAGGGGCAGCCAGACCAGCTCCTGGAGCATCGAGCATTGTGTCAATCAAGTCACTCACAAGGTTTCGAAGCTCTTTATCAAAGTCAACCACTGGGGAGGCTGGGGTCACTAGAACCGGATCACCGAATAATCTGATCTCCTGAATGGCCATGGGTGCATCTTAACGCAGAATGATTTGTTCACAGCGAATGCGAGAGGGTGTACGGGTCGATACGCATACTTGGAATCGATTTCTTGGCCAATCCCCGTTTTCTACGATAGGTAACCAGAAAATCAAATAGTTCTTGCCCTTGATTACGAGAGACAGTCACTATGACACGCGAAAGTTCTCCATCTAACCGCGTAGGACCAAGAACTCGAACAGATTCCGGCAGACGACCCTGACTAATCGCGGATTTGAGGCCACTGATGAAGGTTGCACTTTCTGATATTTCAAACTCGAGCACGACCGCATGCACATATGGAGGCAACTGAGTTTGCTCACGTTCTCGCAATTCGCGTGCCAGTAGAGGTGAAAGATTCCATCTTGAAACGCCCGCAACTATGGGATGAGAAATATCAACCACAATTAAAGCTTTGCCGGTCGCTGACAGAAGAGAGGCGCTTTGCATTATCGCTTCACGTGCACGTTCTTGCGCCCTGAGATCAAGCTGTGAGAAAAGGTTATCCCCCTCAAGAATTATGACCGCCTCATATCCCCCGTCAACAATTGGAGCCATGCCTGCCGTGGCCAATACGATTGAATGTGGACTTGTAACCTCATCTACAACATGAGTTGCGTCGGATGAAAAGAGTGCGTGTCCAGGAAATGCCCTTCCGATTTCCTGTGCAAATCTGAGATTGCCACGGCCCAAGAGATTCGCTCTACTCTTTTTGCACCACCTGCAGCTCCACTGTGAAGTTGTTGAACTGCAGAGAGAACAGATGTAACCCTTATCAGGACCACCAAAGTAGATTCGACCACCGCATTGGCAGAGCGCGACATTTCGACAAGAGGAGCATGAGATCGCTTGTGAATAGCCTTTGCGAGGGACGAGGAACAACACTGAACCACGCTTGAGTGCCTCCCTTATGGGCGTGAAAATTCGATCAGGAAGTAACTCACCATGTTGTTGAGAAAACGAGGATGCATTAACTTTGCCACGCTTACCTCGAACGGCAATCGCTTCCTCTTCAATCAAGAGGGAGAGCTCTGAAGATGGGGAAAATCCAGCAAAGGTAAGGTCGATCGATGCGAGCTGTGATCGGATAATCGCAACATCACGTACATTCCAACCAGGTGTGCGTCTTTCGTAATGCGACTCGGAACCTTCCCTGAAAACTACTAGCGTCGCAAGATTGACAACCGGGGCAAAAATTGCGCTTCTGGTTCCGATGACAATAGATGATGTCCCTGTTGCCACTTTCAAGAAATTTGAATATCGAGTGCTCCTTGGAAGGGATGCATCTAAGACTGAAAAAACTAATCCCAATTCACTCATCGCCTGAGCTAGAGAGTTCACCTCGCGTAGCTCCGGAAGTACTACAAGTACTCCCCCTTTCCCTGATCTGTCTTTTACCCAAGAAGCCATCGTTTGGTAGGGGTTTTCTCCAGGAGTGAAGAGATAGAAGGCGTGAGATGGATTCTTTCCTCTTGCAACTACCGATTGGTCGGGTTGAGGCAGATCAGCCACGGATTTTTCTGAAGTCTGAACACGGGGTGGTATTGCCGACGCAAGGATTTCACTAGGAAGTGATCCCCATCTTCTCGATACTGCAGCAACAAGTTCCATTACCTCCCTCGTGAGTAAAGGGACCGGAGAAGTAACTTTCTCAATGAACTTTAAATTTCCAACTGTCGAAGTGCTCAATCGGTCTACGACAAAGGCATCTACTTTTCGTCCTGAGAAATCGACTAATACCTTCACGCCAACTGCAGCATGTGAATCAAGGCTTTGCGGCACTAGATAGTCATAGGTGGGTTCAAGATGAGACAACCCTGTATCTACCCAAAGCCGCGCTACGGGAAGGTTTGCTGATGCTTGGTTCTCACCACGATCGACTTTCTGTACACGCAATCGAAGAGGTGCCGAAGTCATCTGCGACCCTTACATGGTTGGACTAGGTCGCCTAGATCGCCGCGCGGAGTTCGTCCACGCGATTGGTTACTTCCCACGTGAAATTAGGAAGCTCACGACCAAAGTGACCATACGCTGCAGTTTGTGAGTAGATCGGACGAAGCAGATTGAGATCCCTGATGATCGCAGCTGGACGGAGATCGAAAACTGAAGTGACCGCACTCTGAATCTTGGCAACTGGAACTGTTTCTGTTCCAAAAGTCTCAACGAAAACTCCAACGGGATGCGCTTTTCCAATTGCGTATGCAACCTGCACTTCGCATCGACGCGCAAGTCCAGCCGCGACGACATTCTTTGCTACCCAACGCATTGCATAAGCAGCTGACCGATCCACCTTCGACGGATCTTTGCCGCTGAAAGCACCACCACCGTGGCGGGCCATGCCGCCATAGGTGTCAACAATAATTTTGCGTCCTGTAAGGCCGGCATCACCCATCGGTCCGCCGATTACGAAGCGACCGGTTGGGTTGATCAAAACTCTCAAATCATTCTGAGGAAGATCAATCTTTGAAAGAACAGGCTTGATCACATACTCGATTACTTCTGGAGTCAACTTCTTTGCGACATCAACATCTTCTGCATGCTGACTAGAAATGACAACAGTATTGAGTGCGATCGCCTTGTCACCGTTGTACTCAATGGTTACCTGAGTTTTCCCATCCGGGCGAAGATACGCAAGTTGACCACTCTTTCGAACAGCCGTTAGTTGTTCTGCGAGTTGGTGAGCCAAATAGATTGGAAGCGGCATCAATTCTTTTGTGTCATCGCAGGCGTAACCAAACATCAGTCCTTGATCGCCAGCACCTTGAAGGTCGAGTGGGTCAACTGCAGACTCAACACGGTGCTCCACCGCATCATTTACACCTTGAGCAATATCTTGCGATTGCTGACCAATGGAGATGGAGACTCCGCAGCTATTTCCATCGAATCCTTTAACAGAGGAGTCATAACCAATGCCAATAACTGTGTCTCGGACAATCCCCATCACATCTGCGTAACCATCAGTTGTGACCTCACCTGCAACATGCACTTGACCGGTAGTGATGAGGGTTTCAACCGCAACGCGACTCTTTGAGTCCTGTGAAAGAAGGGAGTCAAGGATGGCATCGGAGATCTGATCTGCGATCTTATCTGGATGGCCTTCAGTTACTGATTCTGAGGTGAAGAGACGTTTTGACATAGTTCTAACCTAACCTATGTAGTGCCTGATCGAGGAGAAGATCGGCGAGCGTGTCTTTATCGGTGCGATCAACATTGATCTCTTGAACGGATTGTGCCTTATCTGAAATCAAAATCACACCCTGGTTCTGGTCTGAACCGAAGATCTCACTTCCAGCAACATCATTAAGGAAGAGAATGTCGGCACTCTTACTCAGAAGCTTTCGCTTTCCCTCTTCTATATCGAGAGATGTCTCCGCAGCGAATGCAATAACGACTTGGTTCTTCTTACGAGATGAAACAGTTGAGACTATGTCTGGATTAGCGGCTAGTTCTATCGACGTCAAGGCGCCTTTTTTTATCTTTGACTGACTTACATGCAAGGGCTTGGCATCTGCAACGGCGGCGCTCATTACCAAGAGATCACATCCATCAAATGCTTGATCAACCTTCTCAAACATCTCCTGAGCGGTACTTACTCGAATACAGGAGACACCGGAAGGATCTGGCAACTCGCTATTTGCAAGAATGAGAGTGACATCGGCGCCACGACGTGCTGCTGCACGAGCTAGTGCATAACCCTGTTTTCCTGACGAACGATTTCCAATGAAACGAATTGGATCGAGTGGTTCGCGAGTACCGCCAGCGGTTACCAGAACCTTGCGACCAATAAGGTCGTGTACCGGATTCGCAATCGAATTAAACTCGGCAAGAATTCGTGAGGTTTCTGGAAAACGACCAACCCCAACATCTTTTCCAGTCAATCGTCCGTGATCAGGTTCCATGACAAAAAATCCACGATCACGCAGAATTTGAACATTCGCAACTGTCGCTGGATTTGACCACATAGCCGGATGCATTGCGGGAACAATGAGTTTAGGTGCACTACTTGCAAGGATGGTGTTGGTAAGAAGATCATCTGCTCGACCATGAGCGATACGTGCAATTAAATCTGCTGTACCGGGTGCAACGACTATGAAATCGCTTGAACTCCCCAAAGAAACATGACGAACTTCATCAACTTTCTCCCACACCGAGGTCGTGACTGGGCGACCAGAGAGCGCCTCCCACGTTGCACTACCAACAAAATTGAGGCTCGCCGGGGTCGGAATTACGGTGACTCCAAAACCTTGATCTTGAAGACGACGAAGCAAATCACACGATTTGTAGGCTGCGATTCCTCCACCTACGCCAAGAATTACTTCGCGCGTGGACAAGAGAATAACTTTTCTAAGAGTTACTTAACTGCTGGGTCAAGATTTTCGATTGTAAGAAGACCTTCGTTAATTTCGCGAAGAGCGATAGAAAGCGGCTTCTCGTGAACATGTGTCTCAACCAAAGGTCCGACGTACTCAAGGAGTCCTTCGCCGAGTTGTGAGTAATATGCATTGATCTGTCGTGCGCGCTTTGCTGCATACAACACAAGGCTATATTTCGATCCACTCTTATCGAGTAGTTCGTCAATTGGTGGATTTGTGATGCCGTCCATCAGTGCCCCCTAGATTTAGCGCAAGGCAGCCTCACAAGTTAAGACCGCTGCGAATGAGCCAATCTTATCAGGCTGGCAACCACATGTTCGACCTGATCATTGACCAGGATATGGTCGAAAAAGGGCGATTGAGCCATCTCATCTTGGGCTAATGCCAGGCGCTGGGCCCTTCTTTCAGGTGAATCAGTTGCTCGACCCTCTAATCGAGAGACAAGCTCTTCCCACGAAGGCGGTTCGAGAAAAACGAGAATTGCATCGGGCCAATTAGTCTTCACTTGCTTGGCACCTTCAATATCTATCTCAAGGAGCACATCTTTACCACGTGCAAGGGCATCAAGTACTGGTTGTCGCGGTGTGCCATATCGAGCTCCGGCGAATGCTGCCCACTCTAAGAAAAACCCATTACTGATTGCGCGATCGAACTCTTCATCACTCATGTAAATGTAATCAACGCCATGACTTTCGTTATGTCGAGGTTTGCGCGTTGTTGCAGAAACACTGACCCAGAAATCATCGTGAGCTCGTACTTCCTTCGAGACCGTACTCTTTCCAACACCACCTGGACCCGACAGTACAACGAGAGTGCCTGCATGCAACTTGTCTCCTGGAATAGAAAACTCCTTTATCAGCAGTGAACGTTGATGGTGTCCGAGACCCATTATTCGTCGTGTTCGAGAGATGCCAAGTCTATCGAGAGTTGCGACCGCTCTCACTTTTCCAACACCAGATATCGACTCGAGTAATTCACACACTCGCATTTTTGCGATCGCTTCATCGTCGATAGCCATGTCGATTACTTGTGCGACTGTGAGATTTCCAGCCTTCACCTCTGCTTTGATCCGAGCTCTATCTGCTCTGGAACTTCTCGCCTTAGCTAATGCTGCCGCACGTTCGGCTTCTGTGAGCACCGGCGGTTTTCTCATGTCGCTAATCTAGAGGATCAAACGGCTTACCCGTAAATAGAGGCGACTAACTGCGAGGCTCGAGCAGCCATCGCCGCCTTACCTTCGCTCCAACGGGATGTGATCGGACGACCGACGACCAAGAAATTCGCACCAGCACTCATCGCTTGAGCCGGAGTCATTGTGCGAACTTGATCATCGCTTCCTGCCTCATCGCTTGGGCGAACACCCGGAGTAATCATCGAAACCGTCCTAGGAACTACGGCGCGAATCGCTTCTATCTCCAATGGTGAACAGACAATCGATGTTGCACCCGCCGAAGTTGCTACTCGAGCCATGGCTACGGCAGTCTCCAAGGAGGATTTGGCATAGCCCAATTCCAATAAATCAGAATCCGCAAGTGATGTCAGGACGGTGACAGCGGTAATTGATGTCGATGTAACCGCTGAAACAGCGGCAGATACCATCGCTGCTCCACCACTTGCATGAACCGTAAGAAAACGTGGATGAAGATGATCTACGACTGCGGCGGATTTCTTTACAGTGTTTGGAATGTCGTGAAGCTTGAGATCGAGGAAAATCGATGCACCGCTTTCATCGGCAATTGTCTGTATTCCTTTGGCACCGAAGGTGAGGAAGAATTCGAGGCCTAACTTATAAACATCAATGCTTTCACGCGTTGCCTCTATCCACGCGCGGGCTGTATCAAAGTCAGAGGTATCTACTGCAAGAATTATTGGTGATTCGCTCATTTAACTTCTCTCCTCGCGATGGGCAAAACCCACCGCATCCTTTACCGACGCAAAGCCTTTTGCACGTAGTAGAGATGAAAGTTCGCGTTGAATTCGAGGGATCGCGGTTGGGTCTCCAAAACTTGCCGTTCCGACCGAGACACCAGATGCACCAGCCAAGATAAGCTCAAGTGCATCTCGACCAGATGCAACTCCACCCATTCCGAGAATTGGAACTGTCGGCATAGCGCTGTGAACTTGGTAAATCGCTCGCACAGCAACTGGCCTAATCGCCGGTCCTGAAAGACCGCCTGTCTTGCCACCGAGATGTGGCTTCAGCGTATCTAAATTAATAACCATGCCAAGGACGGTATTGATAAGAGCCAAACCGTCTGCACCAGCATCGACGACAGCAGATGCAATACTCGTGATATCTGTGACATCTGGGGTGAGCTTTGCGATGATTGGGATCTCTCCCCCAATTATTTTGCGAACGCCATCAATTGCACGTGCTGCAGTATCTCGTTCGCAAGCGAAGACCATTCCGCGATTCTCAACATTTGGGCAAGAGATATTGACTTCTAGTGCACTTATTCCCTGCACCGCACGAACCTTACGAGCCAACATTGCATACTCATCAGTCGTTTCACCAGCTATTGAAACTATGACTCGAGAACCTTTTGCCAACAACCAAGGAACGTCCTGAGCCAAAAACTGGTCGATTCCTGGACCTTGAAGTCCAATGGAATTGAGCATTCCTGAAGGAGTCTCAGCCATGCGCGGTGTTGGACGACCGTGGCGTACTTTATTCATCACTGACTTTGTGACGACGGCTCCAATGTCACGCAGATCAAAGAACTGTGAGAGCTCCTTTCCGGAACTAGCGCATCCACTGGCCGTGAATATCGGAGCTGGAAACCACGCATTACCAAGCGTCGTCGAAAAATCTAGAGTTGCATCGCTCATGGAGTACCTATCGGTGGAACTTTGCCAACTAAATCCCAGGCAACCTCAGCTCCATCCATCACTGGACCATCAATACAGGAGCGCAACATTGAAATCGAACCATCTTCGTTCTTAACCGGTAGAACACAGGTCATGCAAATACCAATTCCGCATGCCATGGACTCCTCAACTGCGCACTGATGAACAACGTCAGTTCCTTCAGTGAGCTCTGAAATCGCTCGCAGCATAGACATGGGGCCACATGAGTAGATAACGTCTACAGAACCCTGAGTTATGAGTTCACGAATTGGAGCAGTTACTCGCCCGTGTTCACCCATCGTGCCATCTTCGGTATAAATCTTTAGAGTTGATGCACTTCTTTTTCCTTCAAGTGGTGCATATATCTTGGCACCCGTACTCGCTCCCAAAAGCATATCTACTCGACAACCACGCGCTTTTAACACTTCAGCGAGACCAAAAAGTGGTGCGGATCCATATCCGCCACCAACAAGAAGGGCGTTGACTGCGTTAGTAGGAATTCCAAATGCTTTTCCGAGCGGAGCGACAATGTCTAGTTCGACTCCTTCTTCTTGTGCACAGAGCCACTTGGAGCCCGAACCATGTGGAGCAACAATAAGCTCCATTGCTCCACCTGAAGCACTGCCATGAGTGATGCGAGAGATTGCGAACGCTCTACGCAAAACCATTCTTGATGAGTCACCGCCTACTGAGATCGCGACAAAGTTTCCAGGACGGCAGACTGATGCGAGATCTCCAATAGCTAACAGTATTTGGTGATAAGCGCCCACTCGTTTGTTACTCAAAATTGTTGCGTTGATTTGTGCCGCACTCTTATTGATCGAGCTCATTAATCCCGCAACCAATCTTGAATTGGGCGAACATCCAAATCTCCCGCTTGCAAAACCTTTATTCCCTCAACCGCAGCGCTAAATCCTGCCGTAGTAGTGATACACGGAATCGACCTTTGGATCGCCGCCGTTCGAATAGCCCAGCCATCGGCTCTCGTTCCACGTCCAACAGGAGTATTGATCACTAGATCTATCTCTCCCCCGTTGAGTAATTCGACAATCGTCTTCTCGCCATATGGTCCCAAACCTTCAGATGCTTTACGCACCCTTGCCGTCATTACATCATGAGAGGCAAGGAAATCGGCGGTGCCTGATGTTGCAAAGAGTCTAAATCCTAAAGCGGCCAATGACTTCGCAGGAGCAATTCCTGAATCTTTATCTTTATCAGCAAGAGAAATAAAGACCGAACCCGACTTTGGAAGAGAACCAAATGCACTGATCTGACTCTTGGCGTAACTAGCTCCAAAGGTCGAGGAAATACCCATCACCTCACCCGTAGATCGCATCTCTGGTCCGAGGACAGCATCCACACCTCGTCCATCCATGCGCCTAAAGCGATTCCAAGGAAGCACAGCTTCTTTTACCGAAATACCTTTTGCTTCACCATCTCCTTCCGCAGGAAGTGTGTGATCAGCGCGAAGCTGCGCGATCGTGGATCCAACGGAAATGCGTGCAGCGGCCTTTGCAAGTGGCACGCCAGTAGCTTTCGAGACGAAGGGAACTGTTCGGGACGCACGTGGGTTAGCTTCAAGAACATAGAGAGTGTCGGCGGCAAGAGCAAATTGAATATTGATCAAGCCACGAACACCGACTCCTTCGGCGATTTTAAGAGTTGCTTCGCGAATCAATACAAGTTGTTGCGGCGTGATTGTCATTGCTGGCAGAACACAGGCGCTGTCTCCTGAGTGGATGCCAGCTTCTTCGATGTGTTCCATTACTCCACCAAGAAAGAGTTCGTGCCCATCAAAGAGTGCATCAACATCAATTTCAATTGCGCTATCAAGGAAGCGATCAACCAGGACAGGATGGTCTGGAGTGATATCGGTAGCTCGAGTGATGAAGGAAGATAGAGCAGCGTCATCGTAGACAATCTCCATGCCACGGCCGCCGAGTACAAATGATGGACGAACAAGAACTGGATAACCGATGCGATGGGCAATCTCTAATGCCTGCAT
>JAIXYD010000048.1 GCA_027490415.1 Streptomycetaceae bacterium | reverse complement strand
CCCTTACCTTCTTCGGCGTATTCATCGGTGCACTGACAAAAGCCAACTGGTTCCTGATTGATAAATGCCATAAAGACACCACCTGCATCAAGAAAGATGTCATCGACGACAAGCTCTCTCCATTTTTCTAACTCCCTCGGTACGAAACCAAAGTGCTTTGAGAATGAGTTTTGATGAACTTTGTGCCAGAGCGCAATGTGTTCTGGATTTGTGACATCAATCGTTCTGATCTCGAGATCTGGAATCTCTCTGACTATTGGGGCAGATGTGATTTCCATCCTCATTGTGTAATAGCGTCGCAAAAACTCAAATCCATGACTTTCCCAGGCGCTTTGTAGACGCTTATCAAGATAATTGGCGCCTGGCCACATCTGCCAATCAGGGTGCTCTGACTCTGCTAACTCAATAGCCCAAAGCGCTACGCTCTCTAAATTCTTTAATTGTGGCCGTGCATAAATATCTGTGAAGTAACGACTTTTGACTGAGTCTGGATGGAGATTGATTACTACAGAAAAGCCAGGTTCATCATCAATACTCAGCAAGTAGGTAACACTGGGATCGATGTAGCCAGTCATGAAGTCGAGTGCAGCTTGCTCACTAAACAAAGTGCTTTTACTATCAACACTTAACTCATGTTCGTTAGCAATTTCAGCGATTGCTTTGGCATCAGATTCAGTGGCTGTTCTGAAAGAAGTAACCTTCATTAATCTCGAGCTTTCTCATCGGAATTGCGCTTCAACTCTGTGGTGGGGCGGGTCGGGCTCGAACCGACGACGACCGGATTATGAGTCCGGGGCTCTAACCAACTGAGCTACCGCCCCCAATAGTGTTGAACTTTACTGCAGCTAGAGGAAAGCTCTTAATTCTTGTGGCGCGTTGGCTTCTCGCGCTGGAATCCGCGCCTGCCCCAGAACTCCCACAAGCCCATTACGGACAAGATAAGGGCAAAGCCGAAGAGAAGATCTTCGACAGGAGCCGCAGCAATGCGGGTGCCAACAATCGTATCTGGGTCATACATCACGATCGCTTTTCCATCATCGCGTAAGTGAGTCAACCACCAATTCGTTAGTAGTTGGAAGGGGAGAATAATTGAATAAGAGAGCCAGAAAGCTAAGCGAGTCAGCAGTGAATTCTTAAAGACAAAAAGATCAACAAATACTGCAGCTACAACTGCTGCGATGGCGATGTCGTTGTAGGTCACGATTCGTCTTTTCCAAATTCTTTTTCGCGAAGATGTGGCTTTACAGTCGTGACACCCTCGATAGTTAAAATTGCTGCCATTGGCACAATGATGAAGAAGAGAAACTCTTCGAGCGGAATATCAAATGGGCCATAAATTCCCAACATGCGATCGCGATTAAAGAACCAATGACCTTGAGCGATTGCGTAGGCATCCCAAATCAAAAAGAGTGTGCTGATAGGCAGAATGCTGATAAGGGCTCGCTTCCAACGACGTAAGACACCAGTCTTTAGAAATATCTCGAGCCAGAATGAGCCACAGACTGTGAAGGCGAGCATCGCCATGTAACCGAATTTCTCCACGCCCGATCTTCTCACAGAGCCCTTTGGTATGGTTGGTCGAAAGGGGGTGCGACATGCAAGAAGTTGAATACCGGCTCTTCCATCAAATTCGCACCTTTTCTTCGATCGCGGTGATGGTGGCGATCTTCCTTTCTGTAATTTTCTCCCAATTTCTTGGTGAGACTTCGATGTCTTGGCAGGTGGCAATCGCTGTTACCGCATTAGCTCTCGGTATTCCTCATGGAGCTTTAGATCACCTCGTCACTCTGCCTAAATCCAAACCGCTGGTGATGGCTATATTCATTCTCGTATATGTACTAGTGGCAGTCGTGGCTGTAATCGCAATTCTAAAATTCAATGTCCTTGGCTTTATCTTTGTATTGCTGATGAGCGCTACACATTTTGGTATTGGCGATACCGCCTTTATCAATGAGATGGATAGGCGTGGAGGACGTAAGAAGGCCCTACCTAGAACAATCTACGCAGTGGCCGCAGGTGCAACCCCCGTCCTGATTCCGTTAGTAAATAGTGCGAGTACTGATGCACTTGCTCAAGTCAATCCCGCGCTCATTGATTGGCATCAGGGATTTGATCAAGAAATTCTCTACGGAGTAACTGGATTTGCACTCATCGCCATAGTGACGCTGTTTCTATCTCACCGAAAAAGAGAGTCACTCGATATTGCACTCCTTTTAGCCTTGGCATTGATTGCACCTCCGCTGATCGCATTCGCTGTCTACTTTGGATGTTGGCATGCGATGCGCCATACCGCACGACTGACTCTCAACCTTGAGTCCTCACAACGAGCCTTTGCTAGCGGAGATTCCAAAAAGGCATTTACCCGCGCGGTGATTCCTGGCGTACCGGCACTGGTTGGCACATTTCTTATCGCAGGTTTGTTAGCGTTATTAGACAATCAGTTCAATGATGATTTTTTCTGGATGGCATTAGTCGTTGTGTGGGCGCTCACAGTTCCACATATGGCAGTTACGGCAAAACTTGATAGGTCAGCGCTAACCTAATTACATGAAACTTCGCTTGCTGGTATCAGCTCTACTTACAGCGTCTTGCTTGCTTCCAGTCTCAGCTCGAGCGGCTCCTGTATATGTCTTTCCTGTGGCTGGGTGTGAAGTGAACTATGCGCGTGCTCAT
>JAIXYD010000198.1 GCA_027490415.1 Streptomycetaceae bacterium | reverse complement strand
TGATTGCTAGCGGGGGAGCTGGCTCACTTGAGGATTTTGCAGCCGCAATCGAGGCTGGCGCGGATGCTCTCTTAGCAGCGAGTGTTTTTCACTTTGGGGTGCACCGCATCTCTGATGTAAAGCGGTACTTATCGGAGCACGGTTATTGCGTACGCACAAGCGCGCTGACCTAAGGCACAATTACCCCATGAGCATCTCTCTTTCTCCTGCAATTCTTCAACTCTTGAAGAATTCCGATGACTTGATGCCTGCCATTGCACAAGACAGCCTCTCTGGAGAGGTCTTGATGCTTGCATACGTGAACACGGAATCTCTGGCCCACACTATTGATTCGGGCTACGCAACTTATTTCAGTCGTTCCCGTAACCAGCTTTGGAAAAAGGGTGAAACCTCAGGCCACCTACAGAAGGTTGTCTCTATTTCTATTGATTGCGACGGAGATGCAATTTTATTTCAGGTTGAGCAAGAAGGTGCGGCCTGCCACACGGGAGAGTTCACCTGCTTCCATCGTGAAATTCATCCCGCTCAAGATTTGAACAGTTAGAACTTGATTCGATGAATCTTCAAGAGTTTAGAGAGTATGCAGCCTCTTATAACGTAATACCTGTTTATAGAAAACTCTTGGCAGATGGGGAAACTCCACTTGGTGTTTATCGCAAGCTATCCGGAAATGCCGCTGGTTCATTTCTTCTAGAGTCGGCTGAACATGGTGGCGCATGGTCACGATATTCATTTATCGGCGCTCATTCTCAGGCCACACTGACAGAAAAAGATGGAACTGCCAATTGGATAGGGCTTCCACCAGCAGGTGCACCACAAGGAATTGATCCTTTAGTTGCGCTTCGCCAATCCGCTTCACATCTTCGTTCGCCAAAAATTGTAGGACTTCCTCCCCTTACTGGTGGTCTTGTTGGCTATATGAGCTATGACAGCGTGAGAGGGCTAGAGAAACTGCCATCGTTGGCCGTTAAAGATATTCCTCTTCCTGAGATCGCATTTATGTTGACAAGTGATTTAGCAGTTCTAGATCACTCTGATGGCACCATCACGCTGATTGCCAATGCAATTAACTGGGATGGTAGTGATGATCGCGTAGATGAGGCTTTTGAAGATGCCCAGAATCGCCTTGATCGAATGCAACGAGAACTCGCAGTTCCGCTAGAGGGGCACATCGCACATATTTCTTCGAATATCGAGCCGAATTTTGACAGAAATATGAGTGAAGAAGAGTTCATTGCAAAAGTTGGATTAGCAAAAGAAGAGATTTTAGCTGGTGAAGCATTCCAAATTGTTCTCTCGCAACGCTTCTCGATGGAGTGCACTGCAGATGCTCTTGATGTCTATCGCATGTTGCGTTTGCGCAATCCATCGCCGTACATGTATCTCTTTAGATTTGAAGGTGGTATTGATGTTGTGGGATCAAGCCCAGAAGCCCTAGTCAAGGTAACCGAGGGTCAGGTAATGGTTCACCCCATTGCAGGCACGCGAAAGCGTTCAGCATCTCCTGAGGAAGATAAGAGATTGGGCGAGGAATTACTTTCAGATCCGAAAGAGCGTGCCGAGCATTTAATGCTCGTTGATCTTGGTCGAAATGATTTAGGCCGTATCTGTGCCGCGGGGTCGGTCGAAGTTGTGGACTTCATGAGCGTTGAGCGTTATTCACATGTCATGCATATTGTTTCAACGGTTACTGGGACTTTGGCACAAGAGAAAACTGGCGTAGACGCTCTCTTTGCAACATTCCCAGCAGGCACACTCTCTGGCGCGCCTAAACCACGCGCGATGGAGATTATCGAATCACTCGAACCACATCGTCGCGGTCTTTATGGCGGCGCTATCGGTTATCTCGACTTTACGGGCAACGTAGATACCTGCATCGCGATTCGCACCGCCCTTATTTATGACGGACGCGCCTATGTGCAAGCTGGAGCTGGAATCGTTGCAGATTCAGATGCGCAATCTGAAAATCAGGAGTGTCTGAATAAAGCTGCAGCAGTTCTCGGTGCAATCAGTGCAGCACAAGTAATGAGGTCTGCACAGTGAAGGATCTTCTGCCTATTGCCATTAGTGCCATAGTTATTGGTGTCATCGTAATTTTCTTGAGCAGACACTTCTCACTCTCATCACGTTATGAACGCAAACCTAAGGTACATACGCCATGGAGTGCTCAGGACCATGGCATCGATCCCACGGATGAGCAGAAGCCATGAGCGTTCTCGATTCAATCATTGTTGGTGTTCGCGAAGACCTTGCCAAACGAAGACTTCCATTGGCTGAGTTACGTGAAAGGTTAGAGAGTGCCTCACCTGTCATTGATGCACACCCTGGTCTGCGAGGTGATCTGATCAGCGTAATTGCCGAAGTTAAGAGATCTTCTCCTAGCAAGGGTGCGCTGGCTACGATCGCCGATCCCGCAAAACTCGCCGAGCAATACCAACAGGCCGGAGCGAGCGTCATTAGCGTACTTACAGAAGAGCGAAGATTTGGTGGCTCCCTTGCAGATCTCGAGTCAGTACGTAAGGCGGTAGATATTCCAATTCTTCGCAAGGATTTTATGGTTGATGAATATCAGTTTTACGAGGCGCGCGCATATGGTGCAGATGTTGTTCTGCTCATTGTTGCTGCGCTATCTACTCATCAACTCAAAGATTATTTCGAGATGGCCACAGAGTTAGGCATGGCAAGTTTGATAGAAGTTCACACTCATGACGAGTTGGAACGAGCCATGGAAATTAATCCACGAATCATTGGAATTAATTCTAGGAACCTAAAGACGCTAGAAGTCGATCAGAAGGCGTTTGCCGAACTACTCCCAGAAATTCCAGCAGAGATCATCAAAGTGGCAGAATCTGGCATCTCTGAAAGAGCTGAAGTTGAGTTAGCACGTAGTTTTGGCGCTGATTCGATCTTGGTGGGTGAGGCTCTCGTGCGTGCGGGGGACCCAATTTCTGCACTGCAGACTCTGCGTGGTCTCTAGTACCCTGACTTCCATGAGCGTTGAAGTCAAGGACATCATTGGCCACTTTGGTCCATACGGTGGTCGTTTTGTGCCGGAAGCACTTATCGGCGCTCTTGAAGAACTCGAGCAAGCACATATCGCAGCAGCAGCTGATCCATTGTTTGCTGCTGAATTAGATCACTTGCACCGTACATACACTGGACGCCCAAGCATCATTACCGAAGTGCCACGTTTTGCAGAACATGCAGGCGGTGCACGCATCCTGCTTAAGCGCGAAGATCTCAATCACACGGGCTCGCACAAGATAAACAATGTTTTAGGTCAGGCGCTTCTTACAAAGCGTATGGGAAAAAAGCGCATCATCGCAGAGACTGGTGCTGGTCAACACGGAGTTGCCTCTGCTACTGCGGCAGCACTTATGGGTCTTGAATGTGTCGTCTACATGGGCGAAGAGGATACGAAGCGTCAATCTCTTAACGTCGCCCGCATGAAGTTATTGGGTGCAGAAGTTGTACCTGTAACCAGCGGGTCTCGAACTCTCAAAGATGCAATCAACGAAGCGATGCGTGACTGGGTAACAAATGTAGAGACAACACATTATTTATTGGGAACCGTTGCAGGGCCCCACCCATTCCCCACGATGGTGCGCGATTTTCATCGCATCATTGGTGTTGAGGCACGAGAACAAGTATTGGAACTCACCGGAAAACTTCCAGATGCTGTTTTGGCATGTGTTGGCGGCGGATCGAATGCAATTGGAATTTTCCACCCGTTCATCGACGATGTTGATGTCGCCCTGATCGGTCTTGAAGCCGGTGGTGATGGAGTGAGCACCGGCCGACATGCCGCGACGATTACGGGAGGTACTCCTGGAGTTCTACATGGAACTCGTTCGTACGTTTTGCAGGATGAAAATGGACAGACCGTAGAGTCTCACTCCATTTCTGCAGGGCTGGATTATCCAGGCGTTGGACCAGAGCACGCATATCTTCACGACATTGGTCGTGCTCAGTATCGTGCAATCACAGATGCACAAGCCATGGAGGCATTTGCACTTCTATGTCGCACTGAAGGAATCATTCCTGCGATCGAGACTGCGCACGCATTGGCAGGTGCGCTACAGATCGGTAAAGAGTTGGGACCGAATTCAACGCTACTCATTAATTTATCTGGTCGCGGGGATAAAGATGTTGCAACCGCTGCGGCTTATTTTGGAATTGAACTTTAACGATGGCTCTAGACACTCCTCTTGACCGCGCGATGGCTAAAGCAAAGAGTGAAAATCGAGCAGCACTTATTGCTTATATCCCTGCAGGTTTTCCAAGTTATGAAGGTTGCAAGAAAGTCATCGCAGCATTTGCCGAAGGGGGAGTCGACGCGATCGAGATTGGCTTCCCATACAGCGATCCAGTGATGGATGGACCAACTATTCAAGCTGCTGCAGTTCAATCACTGAGCCAAGGCACCGGCGCTAAAGAGGTATTTGAATCTTTGCAATGCGCACATGATCATGGTGTTGCAGCAGTTGTGATGACATATTGGAATCCGATAGAACGCTATGGCGTTGATAGATTCGCCCAGGCAATTTCAGATCATGGCGGCTCTGGAGTAATCACGCCTGATCTCACCGTGGAAGAATCACAGGGGTGG
>JAIXYD010000134.1 GCA_027490415.1 Streptomycetaceae bacterium | reverse complement strand
GAAGTTGTCGTCGGAACTGTTATTGAAGTTGTTAAGGGTGGCCTTATCGTTGATATCGGATTACGTGGCTTCTTGCCAGCATCTTTGGTTGAAATGCGCCGCGTCCGCGATCTAACGCCGTACATTGGCAAGCAGGTAGAAGCACGTATCATCGAACTTGATAAGAATCGCAACAATGTTGTTCTATCACGTCGTGCATTCCTCGAGCAGACACAATCTGAATCACGCACAACATTCCTCAATCAGCTCCAAAAGGGCCAGGTTCGTACAGGTGTTGTTTCATCAATCGTTAACTTTGGTGCATTTGTGGACCTCGGTGGCGTAGATGGTCTTGTCCACGTGTCAGAGCTCTCATGGAAGCACATCGATCATCCAGGCGAAGTTGTTGAAGTGGGCGATGAAGTGACTGTTGAAGTTTTGGAAGTCGATTTCGAGCGTGAGCGCGTATCACTTTCACTCAAGGCAACACAAGAAGATCCATGGCAGGCATTTGCTCGCACACACACAATCAACCAGGTTGTTCCAGGTGTAGTGACAAAGCTTGTTCCATTTGGTGCATTCATTCGCGTACATGAAGGAATTGAAGGACTTGTTCACATCTCTGAGTTGGCAGAACGCCACGTAGAAATTCCTGAGCAGGTTGTTGCTGTAGATGACGAGCTATTCGTCAAGATCATCGACATTGATCTTGAGCGTCGTCGCATTTCGCTTTCATTGAAGCAAGCTAACGAAGGAACTGAAGTGGAGATCGAAGCATTCGATCCAACACAGTACGGAATGGCTGCTCGTTATGATGCAGATGGAAACTTCATCTACCCAGAAGGTTTCGATCCTGAAACACAGGAGTGGAAGCCAGGACATGATGCTCAACGTGAAGAGTGGGAGCGTCAGTACCAGGAAGCTCAGGTACGTTTCCTTGCTCACAAGAAGCAGAAGGCAGAAGCAAAGGCAGCCGATGCAGCCGGAGCAGCTGCTGAAGGTGCTGCTGAATAAATAATCGTAAGTAAGAAAGCCCCATACGTGAATCGTGTGGGGCTTTCTTTATTCCACAACGACACGGGTAGGCTCTGCGCATGAAGGTAATTGCACTCACTGGCGGGATCGGTGCCGGTAAGTCAACGGTCGCTCAGTTCTTTAGTGAGCTCGGAGTAAATGTTGTCGATGCCGACCAGCTTGCTCGGATTGCAATTGAACGAGGCAGTGAGGGTTTCGACGAAGTCGTGGCACGATTTGGCGAAAAGATTTTGGCCAACGGTGACATTAACCGAAAGGCTCTTGCAGAAATAGTCTTCGCAGATCCCGCAGCAAAGCGTGACCTCGAGGCAATAATTCATCCTCGCGTCCAGAAACTATTCGCGCAAGCGGTCATCGACAATGAACCCGCAACGCACCTCATTTATGAAATTCCCCTCTTGGTCGAGACTGATGCCGCGAGTAAATTTGATTTCATCGTTACTGTTGAAGCCGATGAAGATCTTCGGGTGGAGCGACTATTGGCCCGAGGAATGTTCATCTCAGATATAAAGGCCCGCTTTGCAAACCAAGTGCCATCACAGGCACGAATTAAAATCGCAGATGCGGTCATCATGAATGATGGAGATGAAGATCACTTGCTGCGTCAGGTCGAAAATCTCTGGGAGGGGCGAATTGCTGACCTCTCATCAGAGGGATCCCGCTAGTAGGCTACTTGCGTGTCAGATAAAGGCGATCTCTCCCGCATCAACTCTCCGTTTCAAGTGATCTCTGAATATGTACCCGCTGGAGATCAGCCTCAAGCAATCGAGGAGATTGCCCGACGAATTAATGCGGGTGAGAAAGATGTTGTTCTGCTGGGAGCGACCGGCACGGGAAAGTCAGCGACAACAGCGTGGCTTGTAGAGAGGCTGCAGCGTCCAACTCTTGTCTTGGCACCAAATAAAACATTGGCCGCCCAGCTCGCTAATGAATTTCGTGAGTTATTGCCGAACAACGCAGTTGAGTACTTTGTCTCTTATTACGACTATTACCAACCCGAGGCATACGTTCCTCAAACGGATACCTTTATTGAGAAAGATTCAAGCGTCAACGACGAGGTAGAAAGACTTCGACATTCTGCAACAAATGCTCTTCTGACCCGTAGGGACGTCATTGTGGTTGCCACAGTCTCCTGCATCTATGGACTTGGAACACCCCAGGAATACATCGATCGAATGATCCACATCAAGGTGGGAGATGAGATCGAGCGGAATGCTCTTCTTCGAAAGTTCGTTGATGTCCAGTACAAGAGGAACGACATAGCTTTTGAACGCGGCACATTCCGTGTGCGCGGGGATACCATCGAGATAATCCCAATGTACGAAGAGCTCGCAATCCGCATTGAAATGTTTGGTGACGAGATCGAAAAGATTATGACCTTGCATCCGCTCACTGGTGAAATTATTCGTGATGAAAATGAGGTGCACATCTTCCCAGCTACCCATTACGCAGCTAGCCCGGAGACTATGAAGCGCGCTATTGGCGATATCCAGGATGAGCTTCAAATCCAACTCAGCCTCTTCGAAAAGCAGGGCAAGCTATTGGAAGCGCAGCGCCTTCGCATGCGCACCACCTTTGATATTGAGATGATGGAGCAATTGGGATTCTGTTCAGGTATCGAAAACTATTCTCGCCATCTTGATGACCGTAGCCCTGGGTCTGCGCCACATTGTCTTTTGGATTACTTCCCAGATGATTTCTTAGTGGTGATTGATGAAAGTCACGTGACTGTGCCGCAAATTGGAGCCATGTATGAAGGTGATGCTTCACGAAAGCGCACGCTGGTTGAGCATGGATTTAGATTGCCAAGTGCGCTAGATAACCGCCCCTTGAAGTGGCCAGAATTTCTTGAGCGAGTGGGACAGACCTTGTATCTCTCAGCCACTCCTGGAAAGTATGAAATGGAAAAGGTTGGGGGAGATGTTGTCGAGCAGGTCATTCGTCCAACAGGTCTGGTTGACCCTGCGATTATCATCAAACCCATCAAGGGTCAGATCGATGATTTGCTGGAAGAGATAAATATAAGAGCTGCAAAGAATGAGCGCGTTCTTGCTACAACTCTCACGAAGAAGATGTCAGAGGACCTTACGGACTACCTCCAAGAACGAGGAGTGCGAGTTCGTTATCTCCATTCGGAGGTAGATACCTTGCGGCGTGTAGAGCTTCTGCGCGAACTGCGTACGGGTGAGTATGACGTTCTTATTGGCATAAATCTTCTTCGTGAAGGACTTGATCTACCTGAGGTTTCGCTAGTCTCAATCTTGGATGCAGATAAGGAAGGATTCTTGCGTTCAGCAACTTCTCTCATTCAAACTATTGGAAGAGCTGCACGAAATGTTTCTGGTGAAGTGCATATGTATGCCGATAACATCACCAAATCCATGGCTCTTGCAATCGATGAAACCAATCGACGTCGAGCAAAGCAGGTTGCGCATAACCTGGAACGTGGCGTTGATCCACAACCTCTTCGCAAAAAGATTGCCGATATCACGGATCTCATCACGCGTGAGAGTGAAGATACCTCCGTGCTCCTTGAGAGCGAGAAGGGAGCGGGTAAACGTACGGGAGAAGCTCTTTCTGTCGGGCTCAATGCAAAGGGCGTAGTTTCTTTACCGCGCAAAGACCTGGTCGCCTTGATAGGCTCACTCACCGAACAGATGCGAAGTGCTGCGGCAGATCTTCAATTTGAAGTTGCGGGCAAGCTTCGTGACGAAATACGTATCTTGAAAAAAGAACTTCGATCAATGGAAGAAGCGGGTGTCTAAGTGACTATTGAGAAATTAGTAGTTCGTGGTGCCCGCGAACACAACCTCAAGGACGTCTCGCTCGATCTTCCACGTGATGCACTCATTGTCTTTACCGGCCTTTCAGGCTCGGGTAAATCAAGCCTTGCCTTCGACACGATCTTTGCCGAAGGCCAACGTCGCTATGTCGAATCACTCTCTGCCTACGCCCGCCAATTTCTCGGACAGATGGATAAGCCAGATGTTGACTTCATTGAAGGCCTCTCACCTGCAGTTTCTATCGATCAGAAATCTACGAACCGTAATCCTCGCTCGACTGTTGGAACGATTACTGAGGTCTATGACTATCTTCGCCTTCTGTTTGCGCGTGCGGGCAGACCTCACTGCCCTCAATGCACAAAGCCAGTTTCGAGGCAGAGCCCACAGCAGATTGTTGACCAAATTCTTGAATTACCTCCGACCACTAAATTCCAAGTTCTTGCACCAGTAGTCCGTGAACGCAAGGGTGAATTTGTTGATCTCTTCACCGATCTCGTTAAGCAGGGTTATTCTCGTGCGATCGTAGATGGAGAGGCGATTTCACTCTCTGAGCCTCCAAAGCTTAAAAAACAGGAGAAGCACACGATCGAGGTGGTCATTGATCGGCTTACCGCCAAAGCAGATTCAAAATCGCGACTTACGGACTCCATTGAGACGGCGCTGAGATTATCTAGCGGAATCGTCCTCCTTGATTTTGTTGATGCAAAGGCCGGACAAGAGAAGATTCACACCTATAGTGAGCATCTAGCCTGCCATGACTGCAATCTTTCGTTTGAAGAACTTGAACCTCGCTCCTTCTCTTTCAATTCACCTTTTGGAGCTTGCGCTGAATGTTCAGGCATCGGAACAAAGCTAGAGGTGGATGAAGAGCTCATCATCCCTGACGACAGCTTGAGTATTAATGAAGGTGCGATTGCACCTTGGTCCGGCGGCCAATCGGCAGATTATTTTGTTCGTTTACTTGAAGCGCTAGCTACTGACATTAAGTTCTCGCTTGATGTTCCTTGGAAGAAGATCTCAGCGAAGGCGCAAGAGGCCATCCTCAATGGTTATGAGTATGAGATCAAGATGCGCTACAAGGGCCGTTATGGCGCACGAAACTACACAACGGGATTTGAAGGCGTTGTTCCTTTTATTCACAGACGGCACAGCGAAACTGATAGTGATTACAGTCGAGATAAGTACGAGGCATATATGCGCCAGATACCTTGTGCAGCATGTAATGGTGCCCGTCTTAAGCCTGAGGTTTTGGCAGTAACTATCGGCGATAAGAGCATCGCTCAGGTGTGTGAATTATCCATTGATGATTGCGCTGCATTCTTGAAGCAGGTTAAGTTATCAAAGCGTGAAGCACAGATCGCCGAGCGAGTCATGAAGGAAGTTCATGCACGTCTTGGCTTCCTCCTCGACGTTGGTCTCGATTACCTTTCCCTAGATCGTCCTGCTGGAACGCTTTCTGGTGGAGAGGCGCAGCGAATTCGTTTAGCTACTCAAATCGGCTCGGGTTTAGTGGGAGTCCTCTATGTTCTTGATGAACCAAGTATTGGACTTCACCAACGAGATAATCGTCGACTCATTGAGACACTCACGCGTCTGCGCGATCTAGGAAACACGCTGATCGTTGTAGAGCATGATGAAGAGACCATCCGCACCGCAGACTGGGTTGTAGATATTGGTCCTGGTGCTGGCGAACACGGTGGCAAGGTAGTTGTCTCAGGATCCTATGAAGACCTTATTGCATCGAAAGAGTCCATTACAGGTGCCTACCTTTCTGGTCGACGCGCTATCGACATTCCCGCTCAACGCAGACCTATTGATCCAAAGCGACAAATAGTTATCAAGGGCGCGAAAGAGAATAACCTGAAGGATGTAGAGGTTTCTATTCCTTTGGGTACCTTCGTCGCAGTGACGGGCGTCAGTGGATCTGGAAAATCAACGCTTGTAAACGATATTTTGTATTCAACTCTTGCTAATAAACTCAACGGTGCACGAATTGTTCCGGGACGTCACAAGACAATTACTGGCATCGATCAACTCGATAAAGTTGTCCACGTAGATCAATCTCCGATTGGGCGTACGCCGCGCTCTAACCCAGCAACGTACACAGGGGTCTTTGACAAAATTCGTGCCCTCTTTTCAGAGACGACCGAAGCGAAGATACGCGGGTATCAACAAGGACGTTTTAGCTTCAACGTGAAGGGTGGCCGCTGCGAGAACTGTACGGGTGATGGAACCATCACTATTGAGATGAACTTCTTACCTGATGTCTATGTTCCTTGCGAAGTTTGCCATGGGGCTCGATATAACCGTGAAACTCTGGAAGTTCATTACAAGGGAAAGACAATTGCTGAAGTATTGGATATGCCGATTGAAATCGCCCATGACTTCTTTGAGTCTGTTCCTACGATTGCACGATTCCTTAAAACCCTCTGCGATGTAGGTCTTGGGTATGTTCGCCTAGGACAGTCTGCGCCGACTCTTTCGGGTGGAGAAGCTCAGCGAGTAAAGCTCGCTACTGAGT
>JAIXYD010000007.1 GCA_027490415.1 Streptomycetaceae bacterium | reverse complement strand
TTAAGAGATCGCGATAACTTTAAAATATGGCGCATTAGATACGCTCAGAGACAGGACTATCTTTTCCGCCGTTGGTCTGGATTGTAAAGCGGTATCCCACGTTACGCACCGTTCCGATAATTGCTTCAAATTCAGGACCGAGCTTTGAACGAAGGCGACGGATATGAACGTCGACGGTGCGAGTGCCACCGAAATAGTCATAGCCCCAGATTTCCTGCAATAACTGTGCGCGAGTAAATACGCGACCCGGGTGCTGTGCAAAGTGCTTTAGCAATTCAAATTCTTTAAATGTGAGATCAAGTGAGCGACCCTTGATTTTGGCGGTATATGTATTTTCATCGATGACGACATCACCTTGACGAATTTCGTGCGCGGTTGGATCACTTGCAAGTGTTGCATCATCACGACGACCGATTGCGATACGAATACGAGCTTCAATTTCAGCAGGGCCTGCAGTATCGAGAATGACATCATCGACGCCCCACTCTGATGTAAATGCACTCAAGCCACCTTCAGTTGTAATTGCGATAACTGGTGCGCTAACACCAGTAGTTGTAAGTAACTTTGAAAAACTCTTTGCATTTGGCAGATCTGTGCGAGCATCGATAAAGACACAATCCATGACAGGTGCATCGATAAGAACTGTGGCATCGATAGGAAGAATTTTGATTGTGTGTTGCAAGAGACCAAGTGCCGGAAGAACTTGCGCGCTGGCGCCAGTGGAGTTTGTTAATAGCAATACCTTTGCCATCACACACCTCCCTGACGTGGTTAGCCTTTAATTGGCTAACTTGCACTAAGTAGGCGAGGATACTCTTGTGAAATCACTCGTACCACTCCTGATCGTCCTGGTAGCAGCCAGCGGATTTGGCATATGGTTTCAACGCACACGCGGAGAATTTCGCCGCAAGAAGACGATTAACGGCCCTCGCATGACGCAAGATCAGATCGGCATCGCACTAGGCGAGCGAGTCACGATGGTGCAATTCTCATCAGCCTTCTGTTCACCATGTCGTGCGACCCGAGTTCTTCTCGAGCAGATGGTGCAATCGATGCCGGATGTGGCTTACGTGCATATTGATGCCGAGTCCCATCTTGAGCTTGTGCGCCAACTCAATATTCTTTCAACGCCAACAACTCTCTTTTTGAACCGAGATGGCGTCGAAGTTGGCCGTGCAATGGGCACACCTAAGCGCAATCAGGTACTTGCAGCCGTTGCAGCAGTGCATTAACCACCGCTTCTGCAAATCTTTCGCAATTAGTAAAGAGCCTTAAGCTTCTTTAGACTCGGCATATGCAAAACATTGAAATCGATGCACGTGGTCCACGTTTTTCCGCCGCACTTACAACTGTTGTACTTGCTGTCGCACTTGTAACTGGATCAATTTGGGTTGCAGCTTTTCAAGCAGTTGTATTTGCGATCGGTGCATTTAAAGGCCCACAGTTCACACCGTATGCATTTATCTATCGCACATTGATCAAGCCTCGATTGAAGTCACCACTTCGCACAGAAGATGTACGTCCCCCTAAGTTTGCACAATCAATTGGTCTCGCCTTTGCTGTTGTTGCCGTAGCTGGTGCAGCAACCGGAGCCTCTGTGGTCTTTACCGTTGCAGTCGCTTCAGCTTTGGCCGCAGCCTTTCTTAATGCAGCCTTTGATTTCTGTCTTGGCTGCCAGGTTTATCTTCTTCTGGCTCGTCTTCGCTCTAACTAGAGAAAGTTAAGTAGGATTAGCCCATGGCAGATCAACACGAATTACGCGATAAGGGATTACGCCTTACACCGCAGCGCGAACTAGTTCTTTCAGCAGTTCGCGAACTTGGACATGCAACACCAGAAGAGGTAGCCGACAAAGTTCGTCAGACGCATCCAGGTATCAATCTTTCGACTGTTTATCGCAACCTAGAAACACTTGAAAACGTTGGCCTTGTGCAGCACACGCACCTTGGCCATGGCGGTGCGACCTATCATGCAGCAGAAGAGCTGACACATCTTCACCTTGTCTGCGGAAAGTGCGGATCTGTTGGGGATGCACCGATTGATGTTGCAGCCAACTTCGTGCAGAACTTGTCCGATGATTATGGATTTAAGACAGATGTCACGCACTTTGCGATCTATGGCACCTGCGCTGCATGTGTAGATAAGTAGTTCTACACTTGCAGGTATGACCGCTGTATTTGTTGAAGAGGGCCCAGATCAGGGCGCTATCTGGCATTTCGGCGAACCGTTTAAAGAAGAGAAAGCTCTCGAAGCCGGCACAGCATGGGCCGATCTTTCACACCTTAAAGTAATTTCAATATCAGGTGTCGATCGTCTGACCTGGTTGCATGATGTCACGACACAACATTTAACAAATCTCGAACCGGGCGTCTGGGTGGATGTCATGGTCTTAGATCCACGCGGACATGTTGAATATCAATTTCTCTTAGTCGATGATGGCAGCACATGTTGGGCCGTTGTCGCACCAGATTATTGCGAAGGTTTACTTGGATATTTAACAAAGATGATCTTTACGCGCCAAGTTGAAGTCCGTGATGCAAGTGCTGATTACGTTGTCTTGCGCGCACCTGGTGTCCCCACTGATTTAGGCGGGCCATATGCACTTGTGTCACGTGGCGAACTTGATGAGATGAAGAAAGCATTTGATGCGCACGCGATGCAGGTTGGTATGTGGGCACTAGATGCACTACGCGTTGCAGCGGGGCGACCACGTATTGGTTTTGATACCGATCACAAATCAATTCCTAATGAACTAGGTGTATTAGGTAAGGCAGTGCATATGAACAAAGGCTGCTATCGCGGGCAAGAAACAGTTGCAAAGGTGTTTAATCTTGGAAATCCTCCACGTCGCCTTGTGATGTTGCACCTTGATGGCAGTGCGGTTGTGATGCCAGCTACTGGTACTCCAGTTGAAAATGATGGCGTCGTTGTTGGATTTCTCGGCACCGTGGCCCGCCATCACGAACTTGGGCCGATAGCACTAGCTGTCATTAAGCGAACGACCCCGGTAGAGGCAGTTCTTACTGTTGGTGGAGTGAGCGCAGCGCAACAAGTTATTGTTCCTGCATAGCCCCTGCGTAGTTCCTACATAAGATCGCTTACTCTTAACCCATGGAGACGGTGACGATGGGCGCAGTTGGCGTGGTTGCAGCCCTTACTTCACTTCTTCTCTTCTTTCTTGGTTTTCGTTCTTATCGAAAGTCGCAATCACAAGATCCTCGAACGTATAAGAGAGGCAGACTTTAATGGTCTTCACAATTCCTGAAGGTTTACACCCAGATCTCAATCCACTTGCATGGATGGTCGGAACATGGCGCGGTAAAGGTCGCGGGGAATACCCAAATATCGAGACCTTTGAATACGCACATGAAGTGGTCTTTAACCATGATGGTCGCCCCTTTTTGAATTACTTTTCACGCTCATGGATCATCGATGACAAGGGCGACATTCTTGGTCCAGGTGCATCTGAGGCTGGTTTTTGGCGGGTAAAGCCCAATAACGTTCTGGAAGTTGTTCTCACACACTCAACTGGAATCGCAGAAGGTTGGGTTGGAACTTTTGATGGTCCAAAGATTCAACTTGTTTTGGATCAAGGCTATTCAGCACCCACTGCAAAGATTGTGACAGCAGGTGTGCGTCTTTATGGTCTGGTTGCTGGCGAATTGTTCTTTGCCTACGACATGGCAGCAGAAGGACAAGAATTGCAAGCGCATATCTGGTCATCTCTTGAAAGACAGAGCGAATGAGTACTGATGCGCTTTTAGCTGAATATGTTCGTGACGGTGTTGTTGAATCAACGCACCGTGGATACCTACTTGCACTTAACTCTGACGGAAGTATTCATCGCCAATTGGGCGATGCTGATGCACTTGTCTTTCCACGTTCAACAATTAAATCCATTCAAGCATCTGCAATGTTGCGCAATGGTTTAGATCTCGAACCGCGACTTTTAGCTTTAGCTGCATCGAGTCACTCGGGTGCTGCGATGCATCTTGATGGCGTGCGCGAGATCTTGGCAATGGCAGGGCTGGATGAAAGCGCTCTGCAATGCTCACTTGATCGCCCACTCGGAGATGCCGAACGCAAAGAGTGGGGCGATAAGGATGCAACACGAATCACGATGAATTGCAGCGGAAAACATGCTGCGATGCTGCTTACATGTGTGAAAAATAATTGGCCGATTGAAAACTATCTAGATCCAGCACACCCATTACAGGTTGCTTGCAAGGAAGAGCTTGAAATGCTTGC
>JAIXYD010000125.1 GCA_027490415.1 Streptomycetaceae bacterium | reverse complement strand
TCCGCCAACGCATGGGGTGGTCCTTCCGGAATTTCGGTGATGGCCATTTCAAATCCATCGCAGTGGCGTTATCCGCTACCTCATATTGCTCCCATCCGAACGCCAGGTGGTTATTCACTCCCCCTCTTGCTCGGTGCAGCTGTTGCTATGGAAAACTTCAGCGAAGATCCACAGCGAATTGATGCGCTTAATCTTTATCTTCGCCAAAAAATAGACGCATTGATTCCATCCGCAATTGTTGTTGGCGATACCAGTCCAAGGCTTTCAAATTTTCAAACGATTGTGATTCCTGGAACCGTGAGTGAAATGCTTGTAAGAGAACTAGAGGCCAGTGCATTCTCTGTCGATGCTGGCTCTGCCTGCTCTCCTGCAGATTTAGTTCCCAGCCATGTACTAGCAGCGATGGGACTACCGACTGAGGGTTCCTTGAGATTAACTCTGCGCCAAGAACATACAGAGGCAGATATTGATGCGCTTGTAAATGCTTTAGTTGAAGTGTGCCGCAACTTCTGATCTAGCAGCAGCACCGTAAGCAACTTCGAAGCGATCTAGAAACTCTGTCGGCGTAAACGTGTACTCCTGGGTTCCCATCGTCTCAATAACATACGTTGCAAGCAGAGAGCCAAGCTGTGCGCAGCGCTCGTGCGAGAGACCCCATGCGAGACCGGCCACGAAGCCACTTCTAAATGAATCGCCCACACCTGTTGGATCTACCTTCGCCTTTTCTTGCGGGCATGTCACAGTAATTGTTGGAGTACCTCTGCCCTCCACACGTGAACCCGCAGCACCGAGAGTGACCACGCGATATTTAACGCGGTCGAGAATTTCATCATCGCTCCAACCAGTTTTTTGAATAGCTAGCGCTAACTCGTACTCGTTGAGGAAGAGGTAGGTCGCGCCATCTATAAGTACTTTTATCTCTTCGCCAGAAAGCCGAGCCATTTGTTGAGATGGGTCGGCCAAAACGGCAATACCTTTCGATAGAGCAACTTGCGTGTGACGCAACATTGCCGCCGGGTCATCCGGGGAAATTACAAGTAGGTCGAGATTGCCTTCCTTATCGATGATTGGCTGAAGCTCGATATCGCGAGCTTCCGACATAGCACCAGGAAAAAATGAAGCAAACTGATTATGTTCAGAATCTGTAGTCACGGTGAAGAGTGCAGTGAATTGTGTTGTTGAAACAAGTGCATGTGATGTATCTACGCCATGGCGAGTAAGCCATGCGTTGTAATCTGGCCAATCTTTTCCAACTGCCGCAATCAGCAGTGGCTTATGCCCCAGAACACCGAGACCGAAACAGATATTGGCTGCGCAGCCACCGCGACGAACTTCTAGACCATCGACAAGAAAAGAGAGTGAAATCTTTTCGAGTGAACCCACGACAACTGAGTCTGAAAACTTTCCTGGGAAAGTCATGATGTGGTCGCGACCGACCGAGCCTGCGACACCTATCTTCATAGGGCGAGAATCTACAAGTATCTAGATGTAAATGTGGCGTTTAGTTAAAAGAATCACCGCAGGCACATGAACCCTGCGCATTTGGATTATCGATCGTAAAGCCCTGCTTCTCGATCGTATCCACGAAATCAATTGTTGCGCCCATCAAATATGGATCACTGAGTTTTCCTGTGACCACTTTGACTGTGCCAAACATACGGACGACATCGCCTTCGAGCTCACGGTTATCAAAGAAGAGCTGGTAGCGAAGACCTGAACATCCACCTGGCTGCACCTCAACACGAAGGTAGAGATCATCAGCGCCTTCTTGCGCCAAAAGCGCTGCAACCTTGGCTGCTGCTCCATCGGTGAGTGAGATGCTGGTGGTGGTCGATGTTGTGTCTTGTGTTGTCATAGGCAAAGAGTACCCGCGTCACTTAGCATCTGCGACTTTTATAGGCGAGAATAAGGCCATGTCATCTTCTACCGTGACCAACCTCCTACTTCTCGGGAGCGGTTCTGACCCACTCTCTGAACGTGGAGTGACCTGCGCCGGCGAAATTCCGGCCGCCAGCGACCCAGATCTAGTTGCTCGCGCCAAAGCCGCTCGTGCTGCCCTCGGAGATCGTGCGATTGTTTTGGGTCATCATTACCAACGCGATGAAGTAATTGCATTTGCAGATATCACAGGTGATTCGTTCAAGTTGGCGCAAGCAGCTCAAGCACAGAGCACAGCCGAGTATGTAATTTTTTGTGGCGTGCACTTCATGGCAGAAAGTGCAGACATCCTTACCAGTGATCGACAAAAAGTTATTCTCCCCGATTTGGCGGCTGGCTGTTCGATGGCTGATATGGCAACCGCTTCTCAAGTTGATCAGTGCTGGAAGACTCTGTCAGAACTTGGAATCGCAAATACAACTATTCCGGTCACGTATATGAACTCATCGGCTGCAATCAAATCATTTACCGGCGAGCATGGCGGAACAGTCTGTACATCCTCTAATGCAGAGTCTGCAATGCGCTGGGCATTTACACAGGGCGAAAGAGTCCTCTTCCTACCCGACCAACACCTCGGTAGAAATACTGCAGTAAAGAGTCTCGGGCTTTCACTTGAAGATTGCGTTCTCTGGAATCCATGGAAGCCGATGGGCGGACTGACTGAGAATGAAATCAGGAACGCCAAAGTGATTCTGTGGCGAGGCCACTGCTCTGTCCATGGTCGATTCTCTAAAGAATCAATTGATGACGTTCGCTCTCGAATCTCTGATGTAAATATTTTGGTTCATCCAGAATGTACCCATGAAGTCGTCACCAATGCCGATGTCGTGGGTAGTACTGAATTCATCATTAAAACAATCGAAGCAGCACCTGCTGGAAGTGCATGGGCGATTGGTACCGAATTCAATCTTGTTTCTCGCCTAGCTAAGGCCCACCCAGATAAGACGATCGTCTTCCTCGATAAAACTTTATGCTACTGCTCGACGATGAACCGAATAGATCTCCCCCACCTGGTCTGGGCTATGGAATCGCTGGTCGCAGGCCATGTTGTGAACCAAATTTCGGTCGATGACACGGTGAAGAAGTTCTCTCAACTAGCACTTGAGCGAATGCTCGCTCTATAGTCCCACCATGAATAACGAGTCTCCAGAACAGAAAACCTCTCAGAAAAAAGGGCGTCCTACCCCTAAGCGCAAAGATGCAGAGTCTGCTCGCAAAGTTTCCTCGCTAGCGCCTGCGCGTTCAAAAGAAGAGAAGGCTCGTCAGAAATCTGCTGCTCGCGCAGCTCGAATGGCGCAACGGGCGGCGTATCTGCGCGGTGACGAGAATGCACTACCAACACGTGACCGCGGTCCAGTAAAGAAGTTCGTACGAAATTACGTTGATTCACGACGTTCAATCGGCGAATACTTTTTACCAGTGATTGCACTTGTACTCATTGTTTCACTTGTTCCAATTGCCGCAGCTGCTGTGATTGGTGTCGTTTTGATGTACACCGTTCTTTTCGCTTCGGTCATTGATGGAGTTCTTCTTGGTCGAAAGATTAAACGTGAAGTCATCGCTCGATTCCCAGATGAATCTCCAAAGGGTCTTGCCATGTATGGCTGGCTCCGCTCTACACAGATGCGCCGCATGCGTGCCCCAAAGCCGGGCGTGGCTGTAGGAGAAAAGTTCTAACTACCCATAAGGTAGGCAAATAACTGAATAAGAGTTCTTTTGTAGGGGAAGTTCGGTGCAAATCCGACGCTGACCCGCAACCGTAAGGGCGTTCGCGCCTGTAGTCGGATTACCTACTTAAGAGCGTTGACCAACACCCGCCGAGGTTTGCGGGGCGTAGTCCAAAGTTAAGCGTGCATTCGCTATTTCTAGGAGCTACCCCTGTGAGACTCTCACACAATGAGGAGCTCCAGATAAATGAGAAAGAAACTCGCAGCAGTAGCCGTTCTGGCATTACTTGCTACAACAATTACACCAGCACAAGCAGCCGGTAGCGGTTATCGCTATTGGGGATATTTTCAAGCAGCTCCAAAGGCAACCACGTGGACTGCTGCGATGACAGGTCCTACCGTGGATATTGCCGATGGATCAGTTGAGGGTTGGGCGTTTACATTTTCGAGCGAAGCAATACCTGATGCGTCATCGCCATCAGTGCTCCCAGACTTTCAATCAATATGTGGAAAAACTCGCGCCGTTGCAGGTAAGAAGCGAATTGGAATTGTGATTGATTTCGGTGCATCTTACTTAGCGCCAACAGGTGAAAAACCACTCAAGACAGTAAAGCGTTGCATCACCATCGATAAAAAAGCACAGGGCATTGATGTTCTCGGCAAAGTGGTGAGAGTCCGTGCTGACAAGTCAGGTCTGATTTGTGGCCTTGGTGGCTATCCACGAAAAGAATGTGGCGTAGAGATTCCAACTCCGGCCGCTCTTGCCACTAAGTAATTCGAAACAAAGATGAACAAGGCATTCCACCCATTGACGTGGTGGACCGGTGCGATCGCAATTGCAGTTGCGGTTTCACTGGCCCATCACACGGCCTTTAATCTGGTCGTCGTGGGTGGGATCTGCCTACTCGTATACAAAGTAAATCAAGGCGCGATTGATAAAACTCCTTGGTCTGGCGGATTATGGTTTGCCCTCAAGATCGCCGCGATCATCATCGTAATTCGCACAATCATTGGAATAGCGATCGGTGTCCCAATTCCTGGAAGCACGTTATTTGAACTTCCCATCGCTGATCTTCCAGATTGGATGGCTGGAATTCGAATCGGTGGTGCAATCACCCAGGAGAGACTCACCTTCGCACTTGCCGAGGGTATCCAGATCGCAACTCTGATCTGCATCTTCGCAGCAGCTACATCTCTGACTTCACCGCATCGACTCTTGCGACAGATGCCGATCTTTATCTACGAATTTGGCGTCGCGCTAGTTATCGCGACTTCAGTACTTCCACAGTTAGTAACTAGTGCGTCACGAATTAAAAACGCGCAGAAAATGCGCGGCATTGAGCGAAAAGGTTGGGCAGGAGTCGCTCTTCCTCTTCTCGAAGAATCACTCGCCCGCTCGCTTGATTTGGCTGCCGCGATGGATTCGCGGGGATATGGCTTTTCGCGACAACGTTCTCGCTATCGCCGAGAAAGATTTCTTGCCCGTGACCTCACGATTATCTTCTCTGCCCTGACTCTGATTCCGTTTTCAATGGTGGCATTCGCATGATCACCTTTAACAGTGTTTCTCTCATTTACCCACACTCACTGCGCACCGTATTCGAGGATCTATCTTTCACTATCGAAGAAGGCGAGATGGTCCTCGTCATTGGAGCTA
>JAIXYD010000202.1 GCA_027490415.1 Streptomycetaceae bacterium | reverse complement strand
TCAAGCTTCATGCCGATCTCACTTGAGATCACCTGTCCGCCGGTCAAGATTGCAATATCTTGCAACATCGCCTTGCGACGATCTCCAAAGCCTGGAGCCTTAACTGCTGCTGAAGTAAATACTCCACGCATACGGTTAACAACGAGAGTAGAAAGAGCTTCTCCTTCTACATCTTCGGCGATGATCAAAAGTGGCTTTCCTGCCTGTGAAACCTTTTCCAAGATTGGAAGAAGTTCAGCCAAGGCTGAAATCTTGTTTCCTGAGATCAAGATGTAGGCATCATCGAGTACAGATTCCATACGATCTTGATCGGTCACGAAGTAAGGAGAGATGTAACCCTTATCGAATTGCATACCTTCTGTGAATTCGAGTTCTACAGATGCTGTCGATGCTTCCTCAACGGTGATAACGCCATCTTTGCCGACCTTATCCATCGCCTCTGCGATGAGATCTCCGATAGTGCGATCCTTAGCCGAGATGGTTGCAACGTCTGCAATCTGTGCGCGATCCTTCACTGGGATTGCGATCTCGTGAAGCTTCTTTGAGACAGCTTCTACAGCTGCTTCGATTCCAAGCTTGAGATCCATTGGCTGAGCACCGGCGGCAAGGTTACGAAGACCTTCCTTCACCATTGCTTGTGCCAATACGGTCGCAGTTGTTGTTCCGTCACCTGCAACATCATTTGTCTTTGTTGCAACTTCCTTCACAAGCTGTGCGCCCATGTTTTCGGCTGGATCTGAAAGTTCAATTTCCTTTGCAATGGTGACGCCATCGTTTGTAATCACTGGTGCGCCAAATGACTTGGCGATCACTACGTTTCGACCCTTAGGACCCAGTGTTACTTTGACGGTATCTGCGAGAATATTTACTCCACGCTCCATCGCACGACGAGCATGCTCGTCGAAATCTAGAATTTTTCCCATGGATTACTTCTCGATAACTGCGAGAATGTCGCGGGCAGATAGAACGAGGTACTCCTCGTTGTTGTACTTAACTTCAGTTCCGCCGTACTTGCTGTAAAGAACGACATCGCCAACCTTGACATCCATTGGAACGCGAACGCCATCATCGAAGCGGCCTGGGCCTACTGCGAGAACGGTGCCTTCCTGTGGCTTCTCCTTGGCGGTATCTGGGATAACCAAACCTGATGCGGTGGTTGTCTCAGCCTCGTTGGTCTTCACAACGATACGGTCTTCAAGTGGCTTGATAGAAACGGCCATGGTCTTACTCCTTTTGCTTTTAGCAGTGTGAGGTCGAGAGTGCTAACGCTAAGACTAGGCAAGGGATCAGTGGCTCGCAAATCCAGATGGTTGCAGATCTCGAGTTAGAGGCTGACCTTCTCCACCGGCATGGATGAGGTGGCATCAAAGACGAGCGGGCTGGCTGGGCGGCCTGCGGCGACCATCAGCGCCCCTAGAGAGGCCACCATCGCTCCGTTATCGGTGCACAGGGATGGCTCTGGGATAGCCAGAGCGATCTTGGCGCGCTCACAGCGCTCGGCGGCAAGGTGGCGAAGGCGCGAATTAGCGGCGACTCCCCCAGCAATAACAAGGCGATCGATGCCAGTTTCTTGGCAGGCACGCACTGCTTTCTGTAGCAAAACATCGACAACAGCTTCTTGGAAGGATGCTGCAACATCTGACTTTGCGTAGTCGGGGGTGCTCTCTAGATATCTGGCAACAGCAGTCTTTAGTCCTGAGAAAGAGAAATCGTAGGGACGAGTTTTCCAATCATCTGATGTTGTTAACCCCCGCGGGAAATCAATAGAAGTCGGGTTGCCTTCGCGTGCCGTGCGATCAATTGCCGGTCCACCAGGAAAACCTAAATCCATAATGCGAGCAATCTTGTCAAAAGCTTCACCCGCTGCATCATCCATCGTTGCACCAAGCTTGGTAATTGAATGCGTGATGTCATCAATTTTCAAAAGCGAAGAATGTCCGCCACTGACAAGTAAAGCAATTGTTGGCTCAACGGGATTGTTATGCGTCAAGTAATCAACACTTATATGCGCAGCTAAATGGTTGACGGCATAAATTGGACGACCAAGACCTAGCGCCAATCCAGCAGCTGTTGATGTTCCAACCAAGAGTGCTCCGATTAGTCCGGGGCCAGCGGTAACTGCCACTGCATCAATATCTCGAAGCGTCAGCCCCGCATCCTTCAGTGCTTGCGCAAGTGCAGGTTGAATTGCTTCAAGGTGCGCGCGGCTAGCGATCTCTGGCACGACTCCACCAAAGCGTGCATGTTCGTCAACGCTCGATGCAATGACATTTGCAAGAAGCGTGCGCCCGGCAACGATTCCGATTGCTGTCTCATCGCACGAGGTCTCAATACCAAGTACAAGCGGCCCTCTAATTGCACTGCTTGCACCCCTCGCGCTCATTCGAGCACCTTAGACATCACGAGGGCGTCAATTCCTGGACCGTAGTAATCAGGACGCATTGAAATCACTGCAAAACCTTCAGAGATATAAAGTGCTTGAGCTGGCAAATTATTCTTTTCTACCTCTAAGAAAATCGTCGGGGACTTCTTTGAATATGCCCAGTTAATGAGAGCAGTCACCATATGGCGAGCAATTCCTTGAAGTCGGAAATCAGGATCGACAGCAACCGTCAATACATCTGTGTCAGCACCTTCTTGAGCACACATGGCACCTGCCCATCCAACGATCTTGTGGTTACTATCGCAGGCAACGAGATAGTGGCGGGTGATGCCGTTATTTGAGATCTCTTCTTTAAATTGGCTGATCGACCAGGGATCATCTTTGAAGATCACTTTCTCCATGGCAGCAACCACTGGAACATCGAGAGGGATCATGGCGCGATAAGTAATTGTCATGTGCGATCCGCCGTAGCTACAGCATCAGGTCTGCGAAGATAGAAAGGTTCTGCATAGTTTTCATGCGCCGCCAGCTCAACCATTCGAGTTACATCTGGATAGAGATCGCTGATGTATCCATCAACATCGGCCGGGAAATTAACTGCTGGTCCATTGATCCGTTTACCTGCTTTATAAGAGGCCCAATAAATCTCTTTTCGACGAGCATCAATAGCAACTGTGTATTCATCACGATCAACAACGATGGCATCTAACGAACAGATGCCAACGACTTCGATATTGCGTGCTGCAGCAAATGATCGCGCAAATGCGATTCCAACTCGCAGACCAGTAAATGGTCCAGGTCC
>JAIXYD010000014.1 GCA_027490415.1 Streptomycetaceae bacterium | reverse complement strand
GCGATAGTTTTTTCAGCAAAGGGTTCAGCAGCAACTGCGCAAGCTTCGAGTACTTGGAATTGCCATGTGTTGAGGGCATCAATAGCGCGAGCAAGTGAAGGTGCCGATGATGCGCGAACTGCAAGACTTGCCATATCTGGCGGAACAGGTGCAATCAAATCTGGTCTATGGGAAAAGAGTTGTAAAAGGCCAGCATCATCTAACCCACGTAGGTAGTCGGCAAATGATCGAATTTCCATAACCTGCCTACATTAATGCAGAAAGGGCTCGTACGTTAAATCAATTGCTATCGCGAGCGACGACGGGGCGTGATTAAGGCAGCAAGTGATGCAAGGCGTGAGATTGCTGGCCCTAAGAAGCGGTTGATTTTACGAGCTCGCCTAAAGTCGTGAATTGGCCACTTCTCTCGTGTTGCCCAGATTCGAAGTTTGGCATCTGGGTTGATTACCGAAGGATTTCCAACTGCTTCAAGAAGAGGTAGATCATTATGACTATCTGAGTAGGCAAAACAGTGAGCTAGATCAAAGCCACGTTCGCTAGCAATCTTTTCAAGTGCAATTGCTTTCTCGCGCCCGTGTAAAAGAGGTCCATTCATTTCACCTGTGTAGACGCCATCTTTAATCGCAGCTTTACTGCCGAGGGCGCCGGTAAATCCAAGTCGTTTTGCAATCAGTGTTGCCATATCTTCAGGTGCAGCAGTGACCAACCAGACTTCAACATTTTCGGCGAGATGTTTTTGTGCAATTTCAATTGTTCCTTGCCACAGGGCTGGAGAGACATATTCATCATAAATTTCTTGCCCTAGTTTTTGAATCTCTTGGACATTATGTCCACCAATGAAGCTAGTTGCGGCATTCTGGAACTTAATAATCTCTTCCTTCTTCTCAGTTCCAGTTAATCGAAATCTCAGATTGGCGAGAACAAAGCGCGAGATATCAGCCTTGGTGAAGTACCCACGCTGATACATCCCGCGGCCGAGGAAGTAGAGAGAAGAACCACGTATGAGTGTGTTATCTACATCAAAGAACGCGGCCCTCTTCTGCTCAAGTGCCATGGCATAACCATAGCGAAATGAACACATTTCCCCCTTTATAGTTAGGTCTATGAGCAATAGCGTCCACGTGATCCGCCATGGTGAAGTCCATAATCCAGAGAAAATTCTTTATGGCCGCCAACCTGGCTGGAGACTTTCAGATCGTGGTCAAGAAATGGCGCAGGTTTTAGGGCAATGGTCAAAAGGTATTGATCTTGGTGCACTTCATGTATCGCCTCTACAACGCGCACAAGAGACTGCAGCACCAATCGCCGCCGCACACTCAATGGCAATTACTACGGACGAGCGACTTATTGAGGCAGCAAATATTTTCGAAGGAAAACCATTTGGAATTGGCGATGGAGTTTTGCGCCACCCATCAGCGTGGAGACATTTATGGAATCCATGGAAACCATCGTGGGGCGAGTCCTATGTCGAACAAATCAACCGCATGCTTGCAGCAGTCTTTGCAGCACATAAAGCAGCTGCCGGAAAAGATGCAATCTGTGTTTCTCACCAGCTACCTATCTGGATCTTGCGAAGTGCAATTGAAGGTCGAGGTTTAATTCACGATCCAAGAAAGCGCGAGTGCACTTTGGCATCGGTGACAAGTATTCACTTTGACGATAATGGCGAGATCAGTGGTACTTCATACTCCGAACCAGCAGCACACCTGTTACCAGTTATTATTGAGAAAAAGTAAATGCAACAGAAAAAGTCCTTTCTCGCCCTCGCGCTCTCTATTCTTTTATTGAGCGGGTGTTCAGGCGGTGGAAGTTCTACAGCAGAGGAAAGCTTCGTCGTCGGAAGCGGAGTTCAGACATACATCGATAAGGGTTCACGAGTTAAAGCCCCCGAGTTATCTGGCATGACGTTGACCGGAGTGAACTACACACGCGAGCCAGGAAAAGTTGCTGTTGTAAATGTATGGGCTTCATGGTGTTCTCCATGTCGAGCAGAAGCACCTACTCTCGTCGCCCTCTCAGAGAAATATCCAGATGTGCAATTCATCGGAATTCTCACGCGCGACAATTTGGTTAACGCCGAGGCCTTTGTTCGGGCAAAGAAAATCACTTATCCGACACTGATAGATGATGCACTTTTGATTGGATTTAAAGGCTCATTGCCCGCCAATGCAATCCCATCAACGATTGTGATTGATAGCGAAGGTAATGTCGCAGCGCGCGTTTCAGGGGTAGTCACGATTGGATCTCTCAGCAAACTCATCGAACGGGTGCAGAATTCATGATTGAATTTATTGTAAATAATCTCTTTGATGGATTCATTCTTCTTGCACTCCCGTTAGCAATTCTTGCCGGTCTCATCTCTTTCGTCTCCCCATGCGTATTGCCTCTTGTCCCTGGGTACCTGGCATACGCTGCTGGATTTTCACAGTCGCGAGGTCGAGTACTACTTGGTTCATCGCTCTTTGTTTTCGGCTTCTCTGCCCTCTTTGTTTCTTACGGTGTTCTCTTTGGCGGACTTGGCGCGAGAATTTCAGTACATGAAGAGATGATTACGCACCTACTCGGTTTTTTCACCATCGCACTCGGCCTGATTTTTGC
>JAIXYD010000181.1 GCA_027490415.1 Streptomycetaceae bacterium | reverse complement strand
CAGCAGAGTTATCAACTGATGCAGGAGTACTCACAAAAGCTGGGGCAGCAACTACTTCAGGGTTAATTACCAGTAAGACTGGATCTTCTGTAATTAGCGTTGTAACAGATCCATCAGTTGCTGCAGTTCCAAGAAGCCTGCTCTGATTTCCAATAATGCTGTAAACCTTTGCGCCACTCTTAATGGCGGGGTTTGTAAGAGTGACTGAGATAGCTTTGCCGGTATTGGTATTCGGAACTGACCCATCTGCTGCAACCCAGGAGACCACAACTGAAAGCACTGAAGTGCCGGTGCCTCCGATCAATGTACGTTGATCGGCTGAGTCAGTAAGTAAGTGAATAGAGATGGGAACTAGTGGATCGAGTGCTCCTGCAGGAATTGCAACAGATGCGCCATTGTTTCCACTACTAAATGAATAAGCCTGGTCAACGCTTGCGTGAGCAAAGAATGGCTGTCCCATGCTGACCAAATCACTCTGATCAATACCCACAAGCGAAGTACTCAAAAGTGCAATTGTCACCGTGGTTGTCTCTGTGTACTGAATGAAGTTTGATGTGAGCCCGGTACTCATTGCAACCGGACAGCTTCCTGCGCCAAAGAGAGAAATCACACCCGATGTTGTGTCGACAGTACAGATTGAGCTTGCCGCACTTGTTGCGAATGTGAGTGCGCCAGAACTCGAACTCGTGGTAACTGTTGGTGTGTCCACTGCGCCTGGTCGCAAAATTGAAACATTTGAATTCGGATAAGTAAGAACTAGGGCTGGTGTTGCTCGAGTAATACTTAAATCCGCTGGCACATAGGTGATCCCATACTTAGGATTATTTGCAGTGGTCAACGTTCCTTGTTGGATTTGATAGGTGCCAACATTGGTTCCTGTCGATCTAGTCAGTACTCCCGTGATTGCATCACCCAAAACGAGTGAGCCTGTGGTGATTGTGTAAGTAAACGTTGGATCTACGCCTCCAAAGACTTTTGTCTTAGCATCTGCAGTCACAGTGATTGCACGAGGATTGACAGCGAAATTTTGAGATACCGTGCTCGCCGCTGAGACATTTGCATCACCAATTTGATTGGCATTAATCACACATGTTCCGACATTCAACAGCGTAATTGTGCTACCAGATGTGCCCGAAGTCGTACATACTGATTGTGAGGCAGATGTAAAGACCACTGTCAGAGAAGCTGAAGAAGTAGCACTCACTGTGAAAGTTTCAGCAGAATAACTCCTGGCTGAAAGCGCGCCAAAGGTAATTGTCTGGCTTGCAAGACCTATTGAGAATGAAACAACGTCAGTTCGAGAAAGATAATTAGTATCTGAAGTTCGAGTTACAGAAATAACGCAAGTTCCCGCCGTTGTGTAAGTAAGCGTTGAACCAGAGACTGAGCAACCAGGAGCGCTGTTGGTTGGATCTAGGGCATATTGATAACTTCCTGTACCAGTGCCGCCAGAACCTGTCAGCGAGACGGACTTATTACTTGGGTTGTATGCAGTACTAAGCGATGACAAGCTGACCGCAGCCTGCAGAGCCTTAGTTACAGTGAAGGTTTCAGATGCGAGAGTAATTGCATACTTAGGGTTATTGGCATTTGTCAGCGTCCCAAGAGTTATTGAGTATGCACCAGCATCGCTACCTACATAGGCAAGCTCTCCGGAAAGAGTATCTGAAAGCACCAAAGCACCCGAGGTAATTGAGTAAGTCAGCGGAGGATTGAGAGCACCAAAAATCTTTGTTAAGCCAGGGGTTGGAGTGATGGTTAGCGGAGACCTGGCAGATGTTGGAGTGAGCGCTATTGCTGTTGAATTTGCATAACCCACAATATTCGTTGGTGTTAAAACCGCAGTCAAGGAGTAAGAGGCAACATCTAGTGGAATCCATGCACATGAGGCGGTGTATGGAGAGGAAACCGTAGTTGTAACAGTTTCACAATAAGAAATGTTGGTTAGGCCACTCTTGAAAGTGATAGTTCCTGGCGCAGACACCGTTGCCGTAATCGTATCTACAGCACCATAGGTTGGAGTAGGCGCACTCAGGGCGAGTGAAGTTGTGGTGACAATTTTGGCCACACTGATTGTCAGTGCGGCTTGTGTGCTTAACGTCGAATATGGATTTGCGTTAAGACTGGATGCATAGGAATTAGTATCTGTAGGAACCCAATCTGTGGTGAGATTGATCGAACCAGAAGTGCTCGGTGTCCAATTGCACGTAGCTTTCCATGGTGAAGTAGTGACAGATATATCGGTACATCCAGTTATGAGTTCTCCACCTGCTCGGAAAGAGACCACACCTGAAATTGTATTTAATGACTCAGATGTAATTTGAACTTGTGTTCCATACGTTGCAGTTGTTACACCACTGGGCAAAGACACTTTATTTTTGCTAAACGAGAATGACATAGTCAGAGAGAACGAGTCAGATGTGATTTGATTGTAATTTGTGTCACCGAGTTTAGTCGCGGTAAGAGTGCAATCTTTGGGACCGTTTGGACCCGTTGGATTTCCAGAAAGTATTCCTGATGAAATTGTGCAAGGTCCAGATGTCACGGTGTATTGCAAAGCTCCGGTTCCGGAGCCACCAGTTGGTGTCCATGAAGAAAGGGACACAGTTTGGTGTGCCCATAATGACTGATTCGCCACTGATAAGGTGGCTTGATTCGCTTTAGAGACTGTAATTGAGATTGCAGTTGCCGTTGAACTTCCATAACCAGGCCCACCACTGTATTCAGCCGTCAAATTTGAAAAAGTTGAAGCAGATGCCGGAACAAATGCGCATTGAGCAACTCCATTTGTGATGGTCGATGTTGCGCAACCAGAGATTGATGTTCCATTATTCTTAAAGTTAACAGTTCCCATGGCGCCTGTCGCAGTAGCACCGCCATCTTTGATTGTTGCAGACAGAGTTACGGTCTGGCCATATGTTGGTGTGTTTGAGCTTGCTGAAAGCGTTGTCGTTGATGGCACGGATGGGAGAGTGAACGCGCGAATTGGTCTCGTTGCAGAGTAGTTACCATCTTTATCTGATTGGCCAAAAATTCCTGTCCCGAAATTCTGGTTGTGGACTTTATAGCGATTAGGGTCTGATCCAGTAATGGCAGAAAGAATCGTGTAATACCCCCCGGTTGCAAATCCAAGAGATGGTGTTCCTGACGATGAACAAAGAGTTTCATCCGAAGTCCAGTTCTGTCCCTTCACATATTTGCATAATTGATTGAGCTCGGCGGGTACTGGCAAATACCAATCTGTCTTACTTCCACCGCTGTATTGGTCTACAGAGTTTGGTGCGAATTGGTACTGAGAAAAAGTGTAATACTGATTGTCCTGTGTAGTTTGTGCCTGAGTGAGTTTATGCCCTAGCCCAATCATGCTGGAAGATAAACTTGCCGTAGCGGACACATAGGACGAGGAAGCTGATGTTACATACATGCGCGGGGTGAAATTTGACCATGTTAAAAATGGATCCGCGGCAGTGCCAGAAACTGAAATTGTTGCAAACCAACCGGCAGGTGCGACTTCTAAGTAGTGACAAGTATCAGTAAAGTTTGGACCACAGTTAAAGCCAGAGGCTCTGTAATAAAAAATCTTTCCACCGCCAGGGCCTGTATCGCCCAATGCACACGGTCCACCTTGAGCACATGTCAATGCAACAGCAGGTGGAGTTCCAATCACACTGACTCCGCCTGCCAGAAGAAGAGCGATGCATAGTCTTGAAATAAGACTACGCACCCACGACAAAGTAGAGGTGCCAGAGATTATTACGCGCGGCTTAAAGATAGATTTCATAAAAAGGATAATAAGAAAAACTGGAGATCTGTTTTGAATTAGATTAAATCAATACAAATTTAGGGACAACTGTGACGGGTGAGAGAAAAAGAGAACAAATGTGACAGATTCTGACTCTGATTTACTACCATCATGAGAAAATCAGATATGAGACCTACTCGAGTTCTTTATGTTGAGAATGACTCTGCGCTCCGAAGAATTCTTGGGGAGATGCTGGGTAAGTCGAAGGAATTAGAGCTCCTTGGCACTTACGCAAAGGCTGATGAAGTTTTAAACAGAACATTGGTTCGTAAAGCAGATGTTGCATTGATTGATTTTTCACTCGACCAAAATGGCTTGAATGGAATTGAGCTCGGAATAGCCCTTCGAAACATAAATGAATACATCGGGATTGTTATTTATTCTCAGTACTCAGTTTCACAGATGGTGAGTCGCGTTCCAAAGAGTATGCGCAGCGGTTGGTCATTCTTCGATAAATCTGCAGAGATGGGCCTGGAAGACTATGTAAACATAGTTAAGCTGACCGCTTCAGGTAAAGGCAACTGGGAGCAAGTTGCCGATGGAGAGGAAGAGAATAGTGAAATCCAATCCTCAATCTACTTCCAACTATCTCCTCGTCAGCGATCCATCATGACTTTGAGCGCCCAGGGAAAGAGTGCCCAGGATATCGCCGAGCAGTTAGACCTTAGTTACTCATACGTGCGCAAGGAATTATCGCGCTCCTATGCTGTTTTGTTACCTGATTCAACACCCAGCGATGATCTGAAAACTGCAGCTATTTTGAGATATCGAGAACTGATGAGAATGTCATAATGAAAGATCTTTTTCATAAATCTATAAAGCTCGTTGGGCCCTATCCATACAACCCGTATTTAATGTTTCTCTTCTTCTCCGCTATCTATATTTCTCGTTTTGCTCCTCTAGTTAGTGAACTTCCGGCTGGATCTGAGAGATGGAAAGCCGGTGGATTGGTGATTTTGGTGTCATCAATTCCGGGATTCCTTTTTGCGGGTAGTGGGTTTCTTCTTAACAGATACCGACTTTGGAGCCATAAAAGCACTGTTCTATATATTTGTGAGGTTGCATTCGTACAGTACTTAAATCTGCTCATGCTTCGACCAATAATTAGTTTTCTTTCAGATCAATTTAATGTCGCTTCTATTGCGCTTCTCCCATTAAATATCAGCATATTCATCGTCACGCTACTCCTGGCTCTAATCACTCTTGCTTTGATGCATCAAGCAGAAAGAAAAATTATTGAACGCTTATCCGCCGCTACTAATCTGGTCACGAAGTTGGATGCAGAGCGTAAAGAACTGATCCAATCTGACGAAAGATTGCGGCGCCATACATCCCAGTTTCTCCACGATCGAGTGCAATCAGATTTAATGGTTGTAGGAATGAAGTTGAAATCGATTTCCGGTAAGTCCTCTGCTGAAGTGGATGAAGTTCTCAATCGAGCAATAACCCGTCTTGAAAATACACGTGCAACTGATCTTAAGAATTTGATTCAGGTTTTAACTCCTAATCTTGATGCTGGAAGTTTGTACTCGGCTCTCGAGGTTCTGACGGAGCAGTATCGACCAAATATGGAATTTTCTTTAAAAATTGATGGTGCAACTGAGGAATTAGATGCCGCCGTGTTACTGGGTATTTTCCGCATCATCGAGCAATCCGTTCTGAATTCTCTGATGCATGGGCCCGCCAATCGAGTTCAAATAATTGTAAGCACTGATTCTGCCGGCGTTACAGACATCATCGTCTCCGATGATGGTCCAGGCATCTCAGTTAAGGAGATATCGCCGGGGGTTGGAACTGCAATTATTGATTCGTGGGTTGGAATCTTGAATGGAAGTAAAGAGATTGATTCAGAGCCAGGACACGGATTTCAGTTGCACGTAACATTTATTGCACGTTAATTCAGAGGTTCCCAAGCGTGCCGAGTTGGATATTGCT
>JAIXYD010000176.1 GCA_027490415.1 Streptomycetaceae bacterium | reverse complement strand
CTTTTGACGGCGGTTAACTAACCAAGAACCAAGCATCACAAGTGGCAGGCCAATTCCAATACCCACAGTAATTGGCTCACTCAAGATCAATACTCCCAAGATGACTGCAATGGCCGTATTCCAATACGTCACAAGCGATGCTCGCGTCGGACCAATATCTGCAATCAGTGTGAAGAAGAAAGCAAATGCAATTCCAGTGGAGAATATGCCCAGGGCGATAATTGAATATGTTGCCTCGCGTGAGACTGTGTGATCTGGCCAAAGCGCGATGGTAAATGGAAGATAGAAGATTGCAGTTAATGCCATAGCAACTCCATTAATTGCTATCCCAGAGACATCAGGTAGCTTGTTGCGAATCATGATGATTGCGTAGGCATATGCAATCGCCGCAACGATAACCATCGCAATTGAGAGTGGATCTGAGGATCCAGTGAAGGTTTCGATTCCGACAATCAGTACAACCCCGATAAATCCGATACCAATTCCAAATAATCGATTTGCCTTGAGCGCATCCGCATCACCTTGGAAGTAGGTGATTATGTTCGACCAGATGGGAACTGATGCGATAAGCAATCCAGCAAGTCCGGATGAAATCTTCTGCTCGGCTGTGCCAATAAGTATCCAGGGAATTACCATTTCAAGGAGAGCGTAGAAGGCGACATATTTAATCCCACGAAAGGCTGCAAAGATAGATTTATCTTTGATCGCCAATGGAATCAAAATTGCGGCACCGATGAGCACGCGACCAAAGACGACTATCGCTGGTGCGTATCCATTCTCCTCATCTACTGCCACTTTAATAAAGAGGTAAGGAATGCCCCATAAGAAGCCAACAAGTGCAAAGATCAGCGCGCTTTTCCGTGACATGTCGATGCAATCCTTTAGATAGAAGCTGCGTTACTTGAGGACGCTGCGATAGAGGGCAATTGTAGCCGAGGCAACTGCATCCCAACCAAATTCACTGATTGCTCGAGCACGACCTGCAATTCCAAACTTCTTTAATCTCTCAGGGTCACCCATCATTTCGTTAATCCCTGCAGCGATATTGCTTTCAAAGATAGCGCTATCTGTTGTGTAATCAACGAGTTTTCCAGTGATCCCGTCTGCAACTACTTCTGGAATTCCACCAACGCGCGATGCAAGAACTGCAGTTTGGCAAGCCATAGCTTCGAGATTGACAATTCCAAGTGGTTCATAGATCGATGGGCAAAGGAAGAGATCGGCTCCCGTCAGCAGTGGAATGAGTTGTGACTTAGGAAGCATCTCCTTTATCCACCAAATATTTTTACGTGTTTTTTGTAGCTCAGATACGAGCTCTTCAAACTCAGCGCCAATTCCTGCTTCATCAGCACTACCGGCACATAAGACAAGTCCGTATTCAGATGGAACTTGCGACCAAGCGCGCAAGAGATGAGCTAATCCTTTTTGACGAGTAATGCGACCCACGAAGATTGCATATCTTCCGTCAATTCCAAAACTTTTTGCAACGGATGAATCCTCTATCGGTGACCATTCCTGGGTATCAACGCCATTACGGATGGTGACAACTTTCTTGGGATCAATATCTGGATAGGAAGCCAGGACATCTGCTCGCATTCCATCGCTGACTGCAATGATTGCAGCTGCACCTTCATAGGCTGTCTTTTCTGCCCATGATGAAATTGCGTAACCGCCACCGAGTTGTTCGGCTTTCCACGGGCGTAATGGTTCTAGTGAATGAGCGCTAATGATGTGCGGCATTCCGTAGAGAAGAGCAGCTGTGTGTCCGGCCATGTTGGCATACCAAGTATGAGAATGCACGACATCAACTTCGCCCAAGTGATGGGCAATCAACATATCTGTAGCAAGGGCTTGAAGGGCAGGGTTGGCGGAAGCGAACTGAGGAGGTGTGTCGTAACCAAAAGCGCCATCATTACGTTGACCGCCAAAGCAGTGAACATCAACGCTAATTCCAGAAACAGAGCGAAGAGCTGCGCTCAGTTGAACAACATGGACTCCGGCACCGCCGTAGACAGCAGGTGGCCATTCTTTAGTGACCATCCCGATGCGCATGTGGCTCCTTCGAATCGCTCTAGGTTAAATCTAGTGGCAAGGGTATCGTTTACCCATGGCGCGCTTTGAAACACCACTCGGAATCGTCCTTGCAGGCGGTGAAGGAAAGCGCTTAATGCCCCTGACTGCAGATCGAGCAAAACCTGCAGTCCCATTCGGTGGTTCTTATCGCCTCGTTGATTTTGTGCTTTCAAATCTTGTGAATGCTGAGATGCGTCGAATTGCAGTATTGACACAGTACAAATCCCACTCACTCGACCGTCACATCACAACTACGTGGCGTATGTCTACATTGTTAAATAACTACATCACCCCGGTGCCAGCGCAACAGCGTCTTGGTCCGCGTTGGTATACGGGATCTGCTGATGCGATCTTGCAAAACTTCAATCTCATTCAAGATGAAAATCCAAGACATGTGTTGGTATTCGGTGCTGACCACGTCTACCGAATGGATCCCAGCCAGATGTTCGATGCGCACTTAAGCACGGGCGCAGGAGTGACTATTGCCGCAATTCGTATGCCTCGATCAGAAGCACATGAATTCGGTGTCATCGAACTTGCAGAAGATGGCATCACGATTAAGGCTTTCCACGAAAAACCATCTGATCCACCTGCAATGCCAGGTCATCCAGATCTCTCACTTGTTTCAATGGGTAACTACATCTTTAAGCGTGATGTGATGGAAGAAGCCCTTATTTTAGATTCAGAAGATGTCGAGAGCCGCCATGACATTGGTGGAAACATTATTCCGATGCTCACAAAAAATGGTGAAGCTAAAGTCTACGACTTTGCACACAACGAGGTTCCTGGGGCAACTGATCGTGATCGTGGCTACTGGCGGGACGTAGGTTCTATTGACGCGTATTACGACGCCCATATGGACCTTGTTTCCATTCATCCAATCTTTAATCTCTACAACCGCGAGTGGCCGCTTCTTACAAATCCGCCTTCATTGCCACCTGCAAAATTTAGTGAGTCAGGAATTGCTCAGGATTCAATCGTGGGCGCTGGTTCAATCATCTCTGGCGGACACGTCAATCGCACCGTTACCTCCTACGATGTGCACGTAGGTAAAGGCGCATTCGTTGATAGTTCAGTTCTTATGCCCGGAGTTAAGATCGGGGCTGGTGCAGTGATTCGCCACGCAATTCTTGATAAGAGCGTCGTTGTTGATCCAGGTGCACAAATTGGCGTAGACCTCGAGCGAGATAGAGCTCGCTTTACGATCTCAGACGGTGGCGTTGTTGTTGTGGGTAAAGGTATTCGCGTTACCAGTTAATCGTTGCATCACGCAGAGTTCGATATTTCTCTAAGACTTCAGGCGTTGCCTCTGTTTGAATATGAGTTGCTTTTCCTAAATCCCATACAGGTGGCGTTGCTCCTCCGAGAAGTGCCCATGCTGCTTGCTTAGCTGCACCATCTGCAACATATTCACCTGCTGGTGGAATCAATACTGGACGCCCGAAGAGTGCGGATGCGATCTG
>JAIXYD010000135.1 GCA_027490415.1 Streptomycetaceae bacterium | reverse complement strand
ATGTGGTCTGCCGAAGCGCTGACCAACTCATTTATTGGCCCACCACTTGGAAGCTTGATAATTGGTGTTGCGATCTTTCTCCCATTTTTCGTGGATGCGGCGACTTTCTTTTTGGCTGCCGCGTTGATCGCGAGCATGAAACCTACGGTGAAAAGTTTCACGCCTGAAACAAAATCTGGCCCAATAAATTTTCGAGTTGAAATCAAAGAAGGCTTTTCCTGGCTTTGGAGCCATACATTGCTCAAGCCGATGGCAATCATCCTGGGATTGCTCAACGGAATCGCATCGCTTACGGGCGCAGTCTTTATTCTCTTTGCACAAGAAGTTCTTGATACAACCGTTTTTATCTTTGCAATTCTCGGAACCGCTGGTGCTATCGGTGGAATTGCCGGTGGATTGCTCGGACCGAAAGTCTCGGAAAAGATTGGAAGTGGGCGCTCACTTGCCTTAGCGCTCTTTGTAATGCCGCTCACTACACTCCTTATCGGCTTCACATCTCAGTGGTACATCGTTTGGGTATTAGTTGTTATTGAAACCTTTACCGCTGTCCTTTGGAATGTAGTGACGGTTTCACTTCGGCAAAGTTTGATTCCGACTGATTTATTGGGTCGTGTAAATAGTGTCTATCGATTCTTTGCTTGGGGGACAATTCCAATCGGTACTCTCATTGGTGGAGGATTAGTCGCTGCCCTCGAAGATCCACTTGGTCGTGAGATGGCATTTCGCTCCATCTATTTCGTTGGAGCAGCTTTAGGTTTTCTTCTTTTTGTCTACGCCACCCGGGTCTTGACGACCGAGGCTATAGACAAGGCTCGTGCCTCTGGCTCGCCCAAATAATTCACCCTGACAGGCGTAAATCCACGCATAGCTGTGCCCAAATTGTTACCTCAGCCGATTGCCTAATACTGGGGGGTAAGGCAGACTTTGCCCACCCAAAGAAGGCTGTGAGGCAGGTCGACTCTTCACAACCTTCTTTATTACCCCTCGAGGAGGAAAAATGAAGTTAAAGCATGGCGCGAAAGCCGCCCTTGCGGTTGCAGCTGCTGCAGCGTTGGTCGTAGGACTAACTCAGCCAGCTTCAGCAAACACACGTTCAACCGTTGTGATCGTTGATTCAAACGTTTTCACATCATTGAACGCAAGCACCCCAGACCACAACTTGGTACTCAACAACAACATTGCGTACATGACAGGTATTGGTTTTAACTACTACGACAATCGTCCTGTACTCGTTCCAAATACAACATTTGGTACATACAAGATCATCAGCCGTACACCGACATTTAAGGTGAAGTACACAGTCAATAAGGGCCGTGTCTGGTCAGACGGAACACCAATTACAGGTGTAGACCTTCTACTTACACACGTTACTTCATCAAACCAGTACTCAATCGATGCTGGACTTGGCGATCCTGATGATCTCAAGAAGAAGCCTGCTTTTGACTCACTCGGATACTCAGGAACTTACACATCTTTGATCAAGGGAATTACTCTTGCTCCAGATCGTCAATCTGTTGTCCTTGAGTACTCAAAGTTCTTCCCAGACTGGGAGCTTTATGCTCCAGGAGTGAGCCCAGTGCATGCACTTGTGGCCCTTGCCGAAGGAAAGACAAAGCTTGGAACCAACTCAAACAACGTTGCTAACAAGAACAAGTTCCTCAACGCATTTAACTCAAAGAACACTGAGCTCTTGACTAAGATCGCTAAGGTCTGGTCAACAGGCTATAACCTCAAGGAAGTCAACGAGAAGACAAACCCTCTTCTCCTTGTAGGTAACGGTGCGATGATGGTTGAGTCTGTAGTTAAGGATCAGCGCGTAACATTGAAGCTAAATCCAAAGTACAACTCAGGTCCAAAGATGAGTGGAATCGAAAAGATTGTCTTCGTGACAATTTCAGATCCAACAGCTGCGGCACAGGCACTCGCTAACAAGGAAGTTGACTTCTACGATGCAATTGCAACAGCAGATTCAGTTGCAGCTCTCAAGAAGATCAACGGAATCAAGATCGATGGCACAACACAGGCTGTCTATGAGCACGTAGAAGTTCGCTCAGGGGCTGCAGATGGTGGAAAGCCATACAACGGTCCATTTGCTGGAATGACACAGAGAGCTAAAGACCTTCGTCAAGCATTCTTGTTGGCATACCCACGCCAAGAGATCGTCGACAAGATCATTAAGCCAGTTAACCCTAAGGCTGTGGTCATGAACTCACTTCAGTACTTCCCTGCAGAGCCAAACTACTCGAAGATGATCGCTGCTTCTGGTATGGATATGTACACAGAAGGAACACAAGATCAGCGCACAGCTAAGGCACTTGCCTTGGTAAAGAAGTACTTCCCAGATGCAAAGGCTGGAAGTGGTTCAGTGAAGGTCAAGATGCTATTCGGAGCTCCAAGCAACACACGTCGTGCTGCACAGGCTGCTCTCGTAAAGGCTGAATTGGCTAAGGCTGGATTTGATGTCGATGTGACACCAACTGCAGGCTGGTCTGCATTCCTTGCTGATAGCGCATTCGACGCTCAGTTCTATGCATGGCAGAAGACTTCACTAACTCAGGTTGGAAACTTCAGCTCATACAAGTCAGTTAACTCTGACACCGGTTATAAAAATGCACGTGTTGATGCCATCATCGATGAACTCGAAGTTGGAAACTACAGCGATGCAGAGCGTTACTCTCGCTACCTCGAGATTGAAAAGATCATGGCAGAAGATGCTGTATCTATTCCAATCTTCCAGTGGCCAGGTGTAACTGCTTATAACGAAAACCTTAAGGGTGTAGACCCAAGCCCATTGTCCCCAACCGGACTTTGGAACTTCTGGTCATGGAAGTACTAAGCAAGAAGTTAACTTCTTGCAGTACCCCTAGGTAAAAAGCAGTAAAGTAAGTGCTCAGATGACACTCAAGAAATTGAGTGTCATCTGAGCCTTTTGCTGAAGATCTAATGATTTGAAGATGTAATCAATTAGAGGAACAAGGAGTCAGAAAAGAAAATGTTTGCATTTATTATGCGTCGATTAGGCACCCTAGGTGTCATTCTCTTCGGCTCTAGTTTTCTGCTCTACAACCTCGCCGCATTTTCTGGCGATCCCGTCGCAGAATTGCGTACCAGCACCGATCCTGAGGCACCAGCGCAGATTGCAGCGCTCACTCGCTCACTACAGCTCGATGTTCCTCCTCCCTTGCGATATTTCATCTGGCTCAAAGGAGTATTTGGCGTCTTTGTGGGCAAGTTCGACTTAGGGCAGACTCGTGCCTCAGAGCCCGTCAATGTTGCAGTCTTTGAGGCTATTCCAACAACACTTCGCCTTGTAACTACGGCGGTAATCGTTGCTATCGTCCTCGGAATCGCAATCGGAATTATCACTGCGCTCCGTCAGTACTCTCGCTTTGACTACTCAATGACATTCGTATCATTTTTGCTCTTCTCACTCCCAATTTTCTGGGTAGCAGTTTTGCTCAAGCAGTTTATGGCTATCGAGTTCAACAACTGGTTGGCCGAACCAAGCATCGCTCCACGCGCACTAGCGACGATTGCGGGCATCATCGGATTGATTGTCGCCTCCGCTGTGGGTGGAGAGCGAAAGAAATTTTGGAAAGTATTTGGAATTACCTCAGTGGGTACTGCTCTCACCCTCACTCTCTTACTTGAAATTAATTGGTTCTTGCAACCAGCACTCGGCCCAGTCGGATACTTCGCCGCAAGTGTCGGCGCCGCAATCCTTATTACCCAGCTCTCTGTGGGCTTAGGACATAAACCATCTCTACGCGCAGCGCTAGCTATGGCTGTCTTAGGTTTAGCTTTCTATTACCCAGTCAATTGGTTATTCGAACGAGATAAGCAACCTCTCATTATCTTTGGTCTGCTTCTGGTCACAATCGCATGTGCATTCGGTGCATCGTTCTACTTTGCAAAGATTGACCGCGGACCAGTAGTGCGTACCGCGATCCTCACCGGAATTTTATCTGGCTTGTTAATGATTCTAGATAAGTTGATGCGCACCTGGGAGCCTTACTTCAAGACAGATGCGGTCAATGGTCGCCCTGTTCCAACTATCGGTCAGAGCAAGGCCCTCTTGGATTCAGGTGATTATTGGATCACTCTGCTAGACATTCTGATGCACCTTGTCCTACCAACAATTGCGCTGACTGCAATTTCGTTTGCGGGCTACATTCGATTCTCTCGTGGAACCATGCTGGAAGTTCTCAACCAAGATTACATTCGAACAGCGCGCGCAAAGGGTCTCAATGAGCGCACTGTGATCATGCGCCATGCCTTTAGAAATACCATGATTCCGCTGACAACAATTATTGTCGTCGACTTCGCCGGAATCTTGGGTGGAGCGATTATTACCGAACGCGTCTTTGGTTGGACCGGAATGGGAACACTCTTTAACACTGCGATTAATTCATTTGATCTCAATCTATTAATGGGTGTCTTCTTCCTAACAGCAACAATGGCACTTCTAGCGAACTTGGTAGCTGATTTGCTCTACTCAGTTATGGATCCTCGAATTAGAGTGGGGGCAGGAAAGTAATGTTTACTAAAAAGAAATCTTCAGCTGAGGCAGGAGTGGAAACTTCCATTCTCAATAAGGAGACCGAAGGCTTAAGCCAAGGGCAGATTGTCCGTAAGCGTTTTCTTCAACACAAGGGTGCGATGATTGCTGTCTTCACTCTTTTTTCGATTGTTATCTTCGTATTCTCTGCACTTAAGATAAAGATTGGACCATGGACTTATCCAGGTTGGTGGAAATACACAATTGAAGATCTGCCTGAATTAGCTCTTGACGGCTGCAGCGGAGGACTCGTTGGGTGTCCAACACTGAGTCTTCGTCCGACATGGTTAGGTGGAGCCGGAATTCAACTCGGTGAGCACCCATTTGGTCAGGATGACATTGGCCGTGATTACTTTGCACTCGTGATGCGCGGAGCACAACGATCAATTATGGTCACCGTGATCATCGGATTCATTGGTGGCGTAATTGGCACTGTTGTCGGTGCTATCGCAGGCTTCTATCGCGGCGCGGTCGATTCAATCTTGATGCGCTTTACAGATTTCATTATTACAGTGCCATCAATCATCATCGGTTCAGTTATCGGATACCACTTCGGAAACCTCGGCGTATCTTTCCTAGCTTTATACCTAGGTCTCTTCGCCTGGACTGGTCTATCGCGATTGGTTCGAGGCGAGTTTTTAACCTTGCGTGAGCGCGAGTTTGTCGATGCGGCCCGAGTTGCAGGTGCAACCAACCGCCGGATCATCTTTAAGCACATCCTGCCTAACGCTGTGGGAATTATTATTGTTTCGGTTACGCTCTTGATGTCAGGTGCGATTCTGCTAGAAACAGCGCTGAGCTACCTAGGCTTTGGTGTTGTTGCACCGGATGTTTCTCTCGGCTCTCTCATTAGCCAGTACCAAGAGTCATTTACGACCCGACCTTGGCTCTTCTGGTACCCAGGAATATTCATTATTGCAATTGCACTCTGTATCAACTTTATTGGTGATGGATTGCGTGATGCATTTGATCCGCGTCAACGTCGTCGAATCACACGCAAAGATCGTCAAAGTGCGCGCGTTGCTAAGAAGGCGAGAGCTCACGCATGAAAAATTGCAAAGAGCGCAATGATCAAAGCGTTGGCAACAAGAGCAGTGATCAGCCAATTTTCGCGAAGACTCAAGTAACTCAGACCATCACGAGCACCGTTCGCAGAACTCGCCTCGCTGGCTCTGAAGGCGGCCAGACGGGATCGACAGAGATAAGTCGCCACACCCGAGTCAGTACGTGGAGATTCACCGGGGCGAATAAATCCATCCAGTTGCAATCCTCTGACCTCACTCGAGTGAACGGTGCGGGAGTGGTATCGACCGGGAGTTTGTGCGCACCAGATGCTTATCTTTCTGCGATCGCGAAGTTGCAGGAAAGCGGTGTACTTAGCTTCGACAACATCAACGTCCTGCCATCCGACCACAATTGTGTGGAGCGGATTGAAGATGCGAACACCTTCATCGAAAATCTCGATCGCTGGTCTGTGAAGGGTGATGTAGATAGCCAAACCAATCAGAGTGCACCATGCGGTTGCATTCAATCCAGCGGTGAAGCCATCAGTAATCAGACTCTGCAGAGCCATTCCGGCCAAGAGAAGATAGGCGATGTACGCCGCGAAAGCAGAACCGCGCGGTCTGAAAAATTCACGATTATTCACAGTTCTATCTTGTCACGTAAGGCGGAGGTTTCACATGTCTAATCCAGTCCTTAAAGTAAATAAATACTGTGTCGACTTTTGGGTCGACGGGGTCTGGTACCCAGCAGCGATCGATATGAACTTTGAACTAGAGGCCGGAAAGGTCCTTGCGATCGTAGGCGAGTCTGGTTCAGGTAAGTCAACTACCGCACTTGGCCTGATGAATCTTTTGGCAAGTAATGCGCGTATGTCAGGCAGCATTCTGGTTAAGGGGCAAGAGATGCTTGATGCAAGCCCTCAGGTCTTGCATAAGTTTCGTGGAAAAGAAGTCGCTTACATTTTCCAGGAGCCAATGACGGCACTTAACCCTGTCTACACAATTGGTTTCCAGATTGTTGAGACACTTCGTAATCACTTTGATATGGGTCCAAAAGAGGCACGTGCACGTGCACTAGAACTCATCACCATGGTGGAAATTCCAGAGCCAGAGATTTCAATTGATAAGTACCCACATCAGCTCTCTGGTGGACAACGCCAGCGCGCAATGATCGCGCAAGCACTTGCTTGCGATCCAGGGCTCTTGGTTGCAGATGAGCCAACTACCGCTCTCGATGTAACAGTCCAAGCTGAAGTTCTCGACTTGATGCGTAACCTCAAAGATAAGCTCAACTCTGCAATCTTGTTGATTACCCACGATATGGGTGTGGTTGCGGATATGGCTGATGAGATTTTGGTTATGAAGGATGGCCTTACCGTTGAACACGGTAGCGCTGATCAGATCTTTAATCGTCCGCAGCACCCGTATACACAACAACTTCTCGGTGCTGTTCCAAAGTTGGGTTCAACCGCTCGTCGTGCACTTCCATATAACGAAAGCGCAAAGCCTGCCCCAGTACTTAAGCTAGAGAATGTCACAATCGCTTATCCAAAGCGTGGTCGTATTCCTGAGTTCGTCGCGGCAAAGAACGTCAGCCTTGAAATCTATCCAGGTGAAATTCTTGGTCTCGTTGGAGAATCTGGATCAGGAAAGACAACTATTGGTCGTGCCTCTATTGGGCTTTTGCCAATTAAAGAAGGAAAGCTTGAAATCGTGGGACGCGATATTTCTCGCGCTTCTTCAAAGGAGCTCTTCTCAATTCGTCGCCACACCGGCATTGTTTTCCAAGATCCAGCATCTTCACTTAATCCACGCCTTCCAATCGGTGAATCAATTGGTGAGCCTTTGTATCTGGCGGGCGAAGCGAAGGGTGCTGACCTGGCACATCGCGTTGAAGATCTCCTTGATCAGGTAGAACTTCCACGTAGCTACCGCAACCGTTACCCACATGAACTCTCTGGTGGACAGCGTCAACGTGTAGGTATCGCTCGCGCATTGGCACTCACACCAGATCTATTGATCGCAGATGAACCAACATCAGCGCTGGATGTATCTGTGCAGGCGCGCTTCCTTGATCTTCTTCAGGATCTTCAGGGCAAGCTCAACTTCGCATGTCTATTTATCTCACACGATTTAGCTGTCGTAGATATCTTGGCGCACCGAATTGCTGTGATGCAAAACGGTGAACTTGTTGAAGTAGGCGATCGCGATCAGATTCTGCAGCATCCTAAGAGTGATTACACACGTCGCCTTATTGCTGCTGTGCCGATCCCAGATCCTGCCGAGCAGCGCGTTCGTCGCGAAGCTCGTCTTGCTGCTAAGTAATCTAAATAAGTAGGCCTTGTTCTTACTTAATCTCGCGCCTGGCCAGATAGATGTTTATATCTGCCCATGAACTCTGCCTTGAATTCAAAGTAGTCACCTGCAATGAGTGCTGCTCGCATCTGATCGACTAAGCGCACAATGAATCGTTCGTTATGAATGGTGGCAAGGGTCGCTGCGATGATCTCTTTGCCACGGAACACATGGTGCAGATAAGCCTTGGTGTAGTGGGCGCAGGTATAGCAATCACATTCGTCATCGATGGGTCCAAAAGCTCGACGGTTGATGGCGTTGGATAAATTATTTCGCCCGACCATTGTGTAGACAGCCGAGGTCCGAGCGATGCGAGATGCCAAGACACAGTCAAAGGTATCGATGCCATTTTCGACGCCGACAAAGAGATCTTCTGGGGCTCCGATTCCGAGTAAGTGGCGGGGCTTTTCGGCCGGCAGAATCTCATTCATCCAGGTCAGGATTGTTCCCAAAGTTTTCTTATCCAGGGCCCCACCTAAACCAAATCCATCAAAGCCAATAGGTGAATCAGGATCGGTAGAACGTAACGCCGCCATATCCGTTGCTGCCTTTTTACGCAGATCTTCATACTGCGCGCCTTGAATTACCCCATAAAGGGCCTGATATGGCTTCTGAGAGCGTTCTAGGGTCAATTTCTGGTGCTCATCAAGACAACGAATACCCCACGCTCGTGTGCGCTCTAACGCCTTCTCCTGATATCTGCGGGTGTTATGCAGCGTCGTGCATTCATCGAAGGCGAAGATGATGTCGGCACCGATTTGATGTTGCACCTGCATCGAAATCTCCGGGGTAAAGCGATGCATGCTGCCGTCAATGTGGGACTTAAAGGTCACGCCCTCGTCATCGACATGGGCGAGCCGCTCTTTATTTCCAGCCACAACTTCGTCGGATCTAAATGTCTGGGCATCCATCGCCAAGACTTTCTTAAAGCCAACACCGAGTGAGAGAACTTGAAAGCCTCCGCTATCGGTAAAGGTCGGCCCCGGCCAATTCATAAAGCGGGCCAGCCCGCCGGCCTCATCGAGGACATCCGAACCTGGCTGCAAATACAAGTGATAGGCATTAGAAAGCAGGGCTTGCGCACCGAGATCTTTCATCGTCTCGGGCAAGACCGCTTTAACCGTCGCCTTTGTTCCTACTGGAATGAAGGCAGGTGTTGCGATATCACCATGAGGCGTTGAGATTGTTCCAACACGAGCCAGAGATTTTTCTGGCGCATGTGAAATCTCAAAACCAAAGCCGTTACCAGATGGCAACGCGTTGATCCTCATCTAACCAAAGGGCATCATCCTTAGTAACGCCAAAGGTTGAATAGAAAGCTGGAATATTGCGAACGATTTGGTTGCAACGAAATTCTGCAGGGGAGTGCGGATCAGTTGCAATGCGACGACGCATCTCTTCTGGGCGAACTTTTCCGCGCCATGCTTGTGCCCAAGAAAGGAAGAGTCGTTGGTATCCGTTCATGCCATCGATGATGGGGGATTCTTTTCCATCGAGTGCGATCTCATAGGCCTTGAGTGCAATCGATAGTCCACCAAGATCACCAATGTTTTCACCAACAGTAAGTGCGCCGTTGACGGTGATATCAGGAGTTCCTTCTGGCACCAACGTGTTGTACTGGGCGATCAAAACATTAGCCCGCTTTTCGAATTCGGTGCGATCGATATCGACCCACCAATCGACCATGTTTCCATCGCCATCGAATTTCGATCCTTGGTCATCAAAACCATGGCCAATTTCATGGCCAATCACAGCACCAATTGCTCCGTAATTTGCGGCATCATCAACATCGAGGCCGAAGAATGGAGGCTGCAAAATCGCGGCAGGAAAGACGATCTCGTTGCCCAGTGGGTTGTAGTAAGCGTTAACGGTCTGAGGAGTCATATGCCATTCATCGCGGTCAACCGGCTTACCGATCTTGGCTAGTGCAAAGTCGCGTTCGAACTTTGTCACGCGGGCAAGATTTCCAAAGAGGTCATCTGCAGTAATTTCTAGCGCCGAATAATCGCGCCACTTATCTGGATAACCAATCTTTGGTCGGAATTTTTCGAGTTTTGCGATCGCCTTCGTCTTGGTCTCTTGGCTCATCCACTCCAGACCATTAATGCTGCGGCGGTAAGCCTCAATCAGGTTTGCAACCAAGCCCTCCATGCGAGCTTTGGCAGCAGGTGGGAAGTGGCGCTCTACATAAATCTTTCCAATCGCTTCACCGAGGCTGCCCTCAACCAGAGAGACGCCGCGCTTCCAACGTTCACGCAACTGTGGCGTGCCAGAAAGTGTGGTGCCACAAAAGGCGAAATTCTCGTTGACGATCTCTGAAGTTAAATAAGCAGCGCTTCCTGTAATCACATGCCAAGAAAGCCATGACTTCCAGGCTGATTTCATCGCTGGGTCGCTATCAAAGGCAGCTACGAGAGGCGAGATTCCTTCAAAAAATGAAGGCTGACCGATGACTACATTTTCAAAGGCAATGGCAGGGACTTCACCGGCAGATATCCAGAGAGGCCAGTTCAGGGCAGGGGAGAGTTTCTCTAATTCGGCGCGAGTCATCTTGTTGTAGGTCAAGCTGGCATCGCGGTTTCGCACCTGATCCCAATGGAGCGCTGCAACTTTGGTCTCGAGGTCAAAGACTTCACGAGCCTTCGCTGCACCATCTGCGATTCCTAAGAGGGCAAACATCTTCTCCATGTGTGCCACGAAGGCAACGCGAATGTTTTCGTACTGCTCTTCCTTGTAGTAGCTCTCATCAGGAAGAGAGAGACCGCCTTGATGGATATATAAAATGTTGGCAGATGAATCCATCATGTCTGGAAAAATTGCGGTGTCTGTAATTCCACTTGCACCACGGGCTTCAAGCCATGACATCGTGGAGATGAAATCATCGAGTGAATCAATGGCATCAACTTTGGCAAGATCTGCCGCGATTGGGCTAGCCCCTAAACTTTCAATCTGCGCCTCATTCATAAAGGAGGCGAATAAGTCTGTGATCTTCTGTGCCTCGGCGCTGCCTGATGCGCTTTCGATAATTGCCCGTACCTGGGCCTCTGCCTCATTGCGCAGAACCATAAATGCACCATCACTTGCCCGGTCTTCTGGGATCACCGATTCCTTGAGCCACTTACCGTTGAAGTGGCGGAAGAGGTCATCCTGCAAACGCACGCTCGGGTCGATCGATGAGGTGTCGATTCCGCTCTTGAGGTCAGAAACATCAGACATATATGACTAGCTCCTAGAATCTTAAGTAGTTGAAAGTTCAACCGTAGGCGTATCATCGCCTTATGGCACGAGAAAACGCTACCCCACCACGTTGGTTAAACCCAACAGAGATGGCTGCTTGGCGTAGGTACATTGTTGCTAGTCGCCGGCTGATTGAAGCCCTTGATGCCGACTTGGCCGATCATGAATTATCTATGCCTGACTATGAAATCTTGGCCCAACTCAGCGATGCCCCAGATCGTCGAATGCGCATGAGCGAATTGGCAGATGTGGCGATGCTCTCGCGCTCGCGGCTTTCTCATCGTATGAAGGTGATGGAGAAAGCGGGCTGGGTCCGACGGGAGGCGTGCCCTGTCGATAAGCGAGGCTTCTTTGCCGTGATGACGCCCAAAGGTTGGAAGGCAATTGTTGCCGCCGCCCCAGATCATGTCGAGAGTGTGCGCGGAAGATTTGTGGATCTCTTAAGTAAAGAAGATCAGAAGGTTTTAGCAGAAATTTTTTCTCGCGTTGAAGAGGGACTTCGAACAAATCCAATTGATTAATTGACTGAGATTAATTATTAGAAATAAAAAACCCCCGACCTTGCGGCCGGGGGTTTTTTATAAGTAATGAATTACTTAGCTGCTGCCTTCTTGCGGCGGCGCTTCTTTGGAGCAGCTGCTGGAGCTGCTGCCTTCTTGCGACGCTTTGGAGCTGCCTTCTTAGCTGCTGCCTTCTTGCGACGCTTTGGAGCTGCCTTCTTAGCTGCTGCCTTCTTGCGACGCTTTGGAGCTGCCTTCTTAGCTGCTGCCTTCTT
>JAIXYD010000029.1 GCA_027490415.1 Streptomycetaceae bacterium | reverse complement strand
GCCTGGCAAAGTAAATCAAGATCATCACCAATTTCTTTATCGATCTGCTTGGTCGATGCTGGAGCTGCGGTCACATCTTCGCGATATCGAGGTGAAAGTTGTTTCTTAACATGTCCAACAATTGATTCGATTTCTCGCTCTGAGATGTAAGCACCCTGAATACGGATGGCGCGAGATGCTCCCATTGGAATAAAGAGACCATCGCCTTGTCCCACAAGTTTTTCTGCTCCTGGGCTATCAAGAATCACTCGACTGTCCGCTAGTGAAGAAGTTGCAAATGAAAGACGTGAAGGAACGTTTGCCTTGATCAGTCCTGTAACCACATCAACGCTAGGACGCTGCGTTGCAAGAACTAAGTGGATTCCTGCAGAACGCGCCAACTGTGTAATTCGAACAACGGATTCTTCTACTTCGCGTGCTGCAACCATCATAAGGTCAGCAAGCTCATCGATGATCACAAGTAGGTAAGGATATGGCTCGACAATTCGATCGCTTCCCTCAGGTGGCTTTACCTTGCCTGCACGGACTGCTTTATTGAAATCATCGATATGTCTAAATCCAAATGTGGATAAATCCTCGTAACGAAGATCCATTTCACGAACAACCCATGTCAGCGCATCGGCTGCTTTCTTAGGGTTGGTAATAATTGGAGTTATCAAATGTGGGATACCTTCGTAGGCCGTGAGTTCTACGCGCTTAGGATCGATCAGAACTAGACGAACATCATCAGGTGTTGCTCGCATCAAGATTGATGAAATCATCGCGTTGATCATTGAGGACTTACCAGCACCAGTTGCACCGGCAACGAGAAGGTGAGGCATCTTCGCTAAGTTTGCGCAGACAAAATTACCTTCAACATCTTTTCCAAGTGCGACAAGCATCGGATGGTGGTCTTGACCAGCCACGGATGAGCGCATTACATCGCCCAAAGCAACAATTTCACGGTCAGCATTCGGAATTTCAATGCCCACAGCAGACTTACCTGGAATCGGGGAAAGGATGCGAACATCACTACTAGCAACTGCGTAAGAAATATTCTTCGCAAGGGCGGTTATTCGCTCGACCTTTACCGCATTTCCTAGCTCGACTTCATAACGCGTAACAGTTGGACCACGCATAAATCCTGTTACCTCTGCATCAATTTCAAACTGTTTAAATACTTCTGTCAGCGCAGCAACGACTGTGTCATTTGCCTTGCTCTTACTCTTTGATGCTGGCCCAGTTCTTAACAAATCTTGAGGTGGAAGTTCGTAAGTTGAGTCTCCGGTGAGAAGAAGTTGTTCGATACGTTTTGCGACTCCCCCGCCCGTTCCTTGAGGAGAAGCAGACACTGATGGCCTAAGAGTCTCAACCGTAAATTCCTGGTCAAACTCTTTCTCATCGATTGGTTCATCTTCTTCTGGATCAGAATTCCACCCAACGACAGGGGTATCAAAGGGTGGCGTATCTGTGATTTCGAATTCTTCTTCTGTGCGTTCTGGTCTCTTATTCCAGATCCAGGAAAAGAGCGCAGAAATTTTGGCTAGCACCGCCGAGAACGGAGTAGCCGTTGTAATCAATAACCCGAAGAAAAAGAGAAGAACAAGGAATGGTTGCGCGAGAACTTCTGTCATCAGTCTTTCCAGAGGCAGCGCTACCCCGTATCCGAGAAGTCCACCACCGTTGCGCATATCTGTTGCGCCATCAACGGGTGCGGCAAATCCTGATACAAAGTGAATGAAACCAGTGCTAGAAATCAGAAGAGTCAGAACACCAATAACGATACGACCTAAAGATTTACTATCCTCTGGCTTCCTAAAGATTCGAAATGCAAAGTATCCAAGGATGATGGGTGCGAAAAAGCCGATCTTGCCAAAAGCTCCATAGAAGATTGCATAGAGAAAATCGCTCAGGATGCTTTGGGATTTAAACCAGGTGCCCACGAGAGAAGCCAACGCGAGAATGAGGACAATAAGTCCTGCGCCGTCACGGCGATGAGCAGGATCTAGGTCTTTGGCGCCGCGAGCCAAGAAGCGAACAGAGGTGCCGAGCGCCTTAGCTAGCGCGGACCAAGTGGCGCTGATGGCACGGCCAATAACTGCAAGGAAGGATGAACCTTGCTTTGTGCGAGTCTTTTTCTTGGCCACACCTTTTATATTATCAGTTAGACCTCTACAACTACGGGAACAATCATCGGACGGCGCCGATGTTTTTGTCCGACCCAATTTCCAATAGTGCGCCGAACAACCTGCTGCAATTGGTGGGTTCCATCAATACCGTCAGCGACCGCACGAGCTAAGGCTTTTTCGATCTCTTTCTTCACTTCATCAAATAGCGCTTCATCTTCATTAAATCCACGAGCATGAATGTCTGGTCCAGAAATGATTTTTCCACTCTGTGCCTCAACGACAACGAAAACTGAGATAAATCCTTCTTCACCAAGAATGCGACGATCCTTCAAAGACGACTCAGTGATGTCACCGATGCTCTGTCCATCTACATAGACAAATCCGCATGGCACTGAACCAACCACTTCGGCGACGTGATCAATGAGGTCGACAACAATTCCATTTTCAATAATGAACGCATTTTCACGAGGTACTCCTGATTCGATGGCAAGTTCAGCGTTTGCCTTCAGATGCCTCCATTCACCATGGACCGGTAGCGCGTACTTCGGCTTGACGATGTTGTAGCAATACAAGAGCTCCCCTGCCGCTGCGTGTCCAGAAACATGGACCATCGCATTCGCCTTGTGAACCACTCTCGCACCAAAGCGCGTCAATTCATTGATGACTCGAAACACAGAGTTTTCATTACCTGGAATAAGTGAGGATGCAAGAATGACGGTGTCACCTTCGCCTACTCGGATCTGATGATCGCCATTGGCCATGCGTGACAAAGCCGCCATCGGTTCACCCTGAGATCCTGTACATATCAGAACAACATCATCGCCATAATTTTCAAGATCTTTGGAGTCGAGAACCATATTTGGCGGAACGGTGAGGTAGCCCATGTCTTGGGCAATCTTCATATTGCGCACCATGGAGCGTCCAATAAAGACAATTTTGCGACCATGCTCTGCCGCCACATCAATTACCTGCTGAACTCGATGCACGTGTGAAGAAAACGATGCAACGATTACCCGACGCTTGGTCGATGCGATTACGCGATTCAGGGCAGGCATGATTTCCCGCTCAGATGGAGTGAAACCAGGAACGTCTGCATTTGTAGAATCAACGAGGAAGATATCTACGCCTTCTTCTCCCATTTTGGCAAAGGTGCGCAGATCTGTCAGTCGACCATCTAGCGGTAACTGATCCATCTTGAAATCACCAGTATGCAGGACTCGTCCTGCATCAGTGCGAATAGAGATTGCCAGAGCATCAGGTATCGAGTGATTTACTGCAACAAATTCAAGTTCAAATGGTCCAACATCCTCAGTCATGCCTTCACGAACTTCGCGACTTATGGCTGAAATTCGATGCTCTTTTAACTTTGCTGTAATGAGTGCCAACGTAAGCGGCGAACCATATAAAGGTATATCTCCCCGCTCGCGTAGTAGGTACGGAACAGCGCCAATGTGATCTTCATGGCCGTGGGTCAGAACAACTGCGATTACATCGTCAAGACGATCACGGATATATGAAAAATCAGGAAGAATTAAATCAATTCCGGGTTGGTTATCTTCTGGGAAAAGAACTCCACAATCTACGATGAGAAGCTTGCCTTTGCATTCGTAGACAGTCATATTGCGACCGATTTCAGCAATACCGCCGAGAGCGACGATACGAAGTCCGCCTGAAACGAGTTTAGGTGGAGTACCTAAATTAGGATGTGGATTCGTCATATCAAATTAAGTTAGCCAAGCTGCACGCCACCGGCGATGAGATCTTCGCGCAAGGTAGCGATCTGAGCTGGTGTTGCATCTACAAGAGGAAGTCGTGTGGTGCCACCAGGAAGACCCATGAGGTTCATGGCTGCCTTAGTCAATATTGCACCCTGTGTTTTAAATGTTCCCTTAAATACAGGAATAAGTTTCTGATGAATCTCGAGCGCGCGAGCCGTATCCCCCGCAAACCAGGCATCAAGCATTGCCTTGAGCTCATTGCCGACTGTATGACCACAGACTGAAACAAATCCGACTGCACCGATTGATAAGAATGGCAGATTGAGAATGTCATCTCCTGAATAGACAGGAATTCCACATCGAGCAATCACATCAGAGGTTGCCGCGAGATTTCCCTTTGCATCTTTAAGAGCGACGATATTTGGTAGATCAAAGAGTCGAACAATCGTGTCACTTTCAATCTCAACTCCGGTGCGACCCGGAATGTCGTACATCATGATCGGAAGATCGGTAGCACTGGCAACAGCCTTGAAGTGTGCCTCTATTCCTGCCTGCGGTGGCTTGTT
>JAIXYD010000041.1 GCA_027490415.1 Streptomycetaceae bacterium | reverse complement strand
TGTCAGCTTAATTTCATCGAGTCCACCATAAAGTGGAATATCTGAATCAACCAAAGCACCTAAACCAGCATCTAAGCGTGCTGCATTTTGCTTATGACCCGGAACTGTAAATGGGCTTCTTTTGCGCTCGAAGTAAGAGAGATAGGCATCAAGCAGTGGTGCGATGTTTCGAAGATCACCTGAACTCATGTGGCCAAGCCTAACTTCTCGGCCACCCCTACTTTCCCCAAGGCTCTATGATTTACCCATGACTTCACATTCACACGAGCCGCTTCCGCAATCACGTCATATTGCAACGGAAATTCCTGGTCCAAAATCAGCCCAGGCGCTGGCCCGACGAAAAGAAGCAGTATCTGCCGGCCTCGGTATGGCCTTTCCTGCCGTAATTGCACGCGCAGAGGGTGCGATCATGGAAGATATTGATGGCAATCGCATCATAGATCTCGGTTCAGGAATCGGTGTTGTCACCGTAGGAAATGCAAACCCACGCGTTGTTTCTCGAGTTATCGAGGCAGCACAAGCTTTCACACATACGAACTTCACTACCGCGCCGTATTTGGGATACATCGAAGTATGTGAAGCGCTTAATAAGTTAACCCCTGGAAAGTTTGCAAAGAAATCAATCTTGCAGAACTCTGGCGCAGAAGCTGTTGAGAATGCCATCAAGATTGCGCGTCACTACACAAAACGTGCAGCAGTAGTTGTCTTCGAACACGCCTACCACGGTCGCACTAATCTAACGATGGCGCTGACAGCAAAGAACATGCCATATAAAGAAGGTTTTGGACCATTTGCAAACGAGATTTATCGCATGCCAATGCCTTATGCATATCGCTGGACTGGTGATGCCGCAACAATGACTGCAGATGCGCTCGCAGATGTCACACATAAGATTGAGAAGGAAATTGGCGCAAAGAACGTTGCTGCCATCATAATCGAACCGATCCAAGGTGAAGGTGGATTTATTGTTCCGCCTAAGGGATTCCTTCCCGGCTTAAGTGAATATGCCACTCAGAACGGGATTGTATTTATTGCCGACGAAGTTCAAACTGGTTTTGCGCGCACTGGAAATTACTTTGCCGTTGAAGATGAAAACGTTGAGCCAGATATGATCGTTACTGCTAAGGGAATTGCTGGTGGACTTCCACTTGCTGCAGTAACAGCTCGCGCAGAAATTATGGATTCATCACACATTGGCGGCCTCGGCGGAACATACGGTGGAAATCCAATCGCATGTGCTGCAGCCCTTGGTGCGATGGAAGCTATCGCCGAAGACAAACTAGTTGAACGTGCTCGTCAGATCGGAAAAATTCTTAACGAGCGTTTAACCGCGATGGCTGCAAAGTATTCGGTCATCGGCGATGTTCGCGGACGCGGTGCCATGCAAGCTATTGAGATTGTTGTCGCAGGAAGCAAGGATCCAAATCCAGCTGCGATGGCAAGCGTCATTAAGTATTGCCAGGCTCACGGAGTCTTGATCTTGACTGCTGGAACCTACGGCAACGTCATTCGATTCTTACCTCCGCTAGTGATTAGCGATGAGCTACTCGTCGAGGCCCTGGGCATTCTCGATGATGCATTCGCCGCTTTATAAATCACCCTCGTATCACCCCTAAATCACTCACCCTGACCTTCCCTCACCCCTTCATTTAAGTCACCCTTAGGCGTGGCCACGAAGAAGCGAGCGGGGGATGCTCCAATCCCAAAACTCCTCGATGGAGTCAACCTTTCTCGGACCTTGCCTCCTCTCATGCCCGCGAACTTCATCTCACGCTCTAATCTCGTAGATTCCATTGATGTTCGAAGCCCCGGCACCACACTTATCGTGGGTCCTATCGGTTATGGAAAAACTTCTTTAGTAGCTGAAATTGCCCAACGCAATGAAGGTCGAACTTTTTGGTACACGATGGTTGATGAAGATACCGCGCCCAAGTTTAACTCTCACGTAATTCAATCCGTCCGAAATATTATTCCGGAATTTGCTCCTTGGTTCGTTGAAGATCTCAACATTGATCCCATGGAACTCATTACTAGGTTTAGTAGCGAGCTTGCAAGCCATAAAGGTGATTTTTTATTTATCGTCGATAATCGACGAAGCCAAAATGCTGCGGACTTTGCAATCGCTAATGAAATGATCAAATCTCTTCCAAATAATTTACATCTGATTCAAGTGAGAAGAAATAAACCTGACGCATCTGATACTGAACTGGCACCATTTGGCAATTTACAAACAATAGACCAAAATGACTTAAAATTTTCCGCAGATGAGTTAATGACTATAGTGAATTTGAGTGGACTGACAAAACAATCTGCCAAAGTGATGGAAATTCTTGCTAGCACCCAAGGATGGCCTGCTGCTGTACAACTCATTATTCGCGGGATAGCTAAAGGCGTAAACTTTAAAATCTCTGCAAAGCAAATTTCTTCATCGATTGATCCATTACGGCTTATTGTTGAGGAATTTGTTCAATCTCTTCCATTTGAAGATAAAACTTTCCTTCTTCCCTTATCTATTGTCGACGAATTCACGCCAGAGTTAGCACAAGCAATACTTGGTTCGAGCTACTCTCAGAGTGCACTTGATGCTCTGGCTTCTGAAGGAACAGTGCTATCAAAAAGCATTGATTCAACTCCGGTATACAAAATCCATTCGATAATTCGAGAGTTTCTTTATCAAGAACTCAGTAGAAATGAATCGATCTGTGCCGACTACCATCGTTTAGCATCGTTGCACTTTGAGAGAGATCTTGATGCAACAAGGGCGCTTGAGCACGCTTTCCAATCTAAAGATTTCATCAGATTTGAGCAACTCTTTCGAGCAGGTGCTCGGGTTTATGCCATCACGGGGCGAGGCAATGATCTACTTCGATGGGCAAAATATGCTGGTGATGAAACTGTGCAGGGTCAGATTCAACGTCAGACTGTAGAAATCGGTGGACATCTAGCCAACCTATCTTTTGATAAGGCAGAGGCTCTAAAGGCTAGTATGAAATTGCAATCAAGGGGAACCGCTCTCGAGTCATTCATCGATCGATATGTAGCGTTGATCGACGTGGCTATCAACTTCTCGATCGGGCAATTTAAAGATTTCGAAATCATTGCTGAAATTGCATTCTCTGATGATGTTTTTGCTGGGGATGTAGATTTTACGGACGCACTCTTTGTACTCCGTCGCCTTGCTGGTTATTACTTTGTAACCGATAATGTTGAAAAATTGGAAGAAGTAGACCAACAAGCAAAAGAACTCCTAGCCAGAAAATTTTCTCCGTTAGGACATGTTCATCAACTGGCTGTCAGAGCACTTTGTGCTTATCAACATTCTTATTATCAAGAGGCGTTCGAATCATCTCGAATGGCTCTCTCCCTCAGCAACAATCTCGAGATGGCATCCTTTCAAGCCCCATTAGATATTAAATACATCTTAGCTAGATGTCACTATGAGTTTACGGATATCGATAGGTCATATGAGATTTTTAATGACGTTATTGGGAGCTCAGAAAAAAATCAACAGTGGGTTTGGCATTGCACGGCTCTCTCTTTTGTCGCTGTATCACGTGCTCAGAGAGGTGAAGAGTTGGAGGCAACGCAGATGCTTCGCGGTGCGCGAGATAAAATCTCGCTCATACATTCAAAGAATCAACTTCATTCAATTCTTGATCGAGGTGAACTTGTCTTACAGATGATTTCTGGTGATCTTGAGAAAATGAAGCTTCTCATAGAAACCTCACTACCTGGGCGCAGCACAGAATTAATTAAACTGCACATACTTCGAGCCGAAGGCAAAGAGTGGGACCCATCAAACGGGGCAGAGTTACCTGAACGGACTCCTCGCCAAAGAATTTACAAATATCTCTCTCAAACAGTGCATGCATACGAAACCGACGAAGAACTCGCGATCACATACTTGACTCAAGCGTTAAAAGTCGGCGCTGAGGTCGGTGCTAAAGCTGTCTTCATCCGTCAAAGGGAGTTATACCCGCTCTTTCATAAAGTTGCGATTAGAACTCCAACATTTTACAACGAAGAAATATCTCGAAAGGTAGCCACACGAATGCAGGAGATCGAGTCAAAAAAAGGTGTACCGCCAGTGTTGACGAAACGTGAGATTGAAATTGTTAAGCACCTGGATTCCGGTAAGCCAATCACTTCAATCGGTGCTGCGCTGCATATCTCACATAACACAATGAAGACACACCTCAAAAATATTTATCGCAAACTCGGAGTTGAGGGCCGTGATCAGGCGGTAGAAAAGGCAAAAACACTCGGTCTGATCTAGGAAACTAGCGCTTGTTTCGACATGGGATACTTCTCCCATGTCTGATGAACTAGATCCGCTGGATGATTTCGATGACTTTGATGACGATCTCGACCTCACACTGTATGCCGATCAGCCAGAATTGCTACAAGAAGTCACCACTCAAGTAATTGAAGTCGTTGAAACCGGTCTGCGCATCAATGGGGTTTTTCACCTCGCCCTCACAGGTGGAACGCTAGGTTCGGATCTCACGCGCGCCCTAGTTGCTCATTGGAACGCGAATCCAGATAAGTACCAAGGGCTCCATATTTGGTGGAGCGATGAAAGATTTGTTGAACGCTCAAGCAGTGAACAGAATTCAGCGCCTACCTTGAATACTGTGACCAATCAGAATGTAGCTATCCATACGCTTCTCGCAAGTGATGAAGTAGCACATATCGGTGTTGCTGTTGATGACTATCTTGCACAACTTGGCGAAAACTTTATGGATCTCACTATTCTTGGCTTAGGACCAGATGGACATGTTGCATCTCTATTCCCAAGCGCAGCACACATTGATCGTTTAGAGAAAGTAATCGCAATCACTGATTCGCCTAAACCACCGGCGATCCGTGCAACATTTACGATGTCGATGATTAACACATCAACTCTTATTTGGATTATTGCTGCAGGTGCTTCAAAGGCCGAGGCTGTCACCAAGATCATTGAGGGCGACCTTTCGATACCTGCTAGTTATGTCAGAGCGGCAGACCACACGCGGCTCATCGTCGATACGGATGCATTCTTTACCGAGTAATTAGAATAGACTTCACATGGAATTTCGAAAGAGGGTTTGAGGATATGAGCCAAAACGTGAACTTTGGAATGGTCGGACTAGGCAGAATGGGTGCCAACATTGTTCGTCGCCTCTCACGTCATGGAATCACCTCAGCCGTTTATGACCTCAGCGCGGAGGCAGTCAAAAGCCTCGCAGCCGAAGGTGCCATCGCATCGTCAGATATGGCTGATCTGGCATCAAAGCTGACCGCTCCGCGAACAATTTGGATCATGGTTCCAGCCAGCGTTACAGATTCAACAATTGCTGCAATGGCAGAGCATCTTGAAAAGGGCGACACCATCATTGATGGTGGAAATAGTTACTATAAAAATGATCTTAAGAATGCAGCGCTCTTGGCGGAAAAGGGCATCAACTTTGTCGATGTCGGAACTTCTGGTGGCGTCTACGGATTAGAGCGCGGATACTCACTGATGATCGGCGGCGACAAGAAAGTTGTTGCAGATCTAGATCCAATCTTTAAGGCACTCTGCCCAGGTGTTGAATCCGCAGATCGCACTCCTGGTCGCACAGGTGAACCATCACAAGCTGAATACGGATATCTACACTGCGGCCCAGTTGGCTCTGGTCACTTCGTCAAGATGATTCACAACGGAATTGAATACGGCATGATGGCAGCATTTGCTGAAGGTCTAGCAATCTTTGAAGCAGCTGATGAGATGACTCCTGCATACGATCTAGATATTCC
>JAIXYD010000150.1 GCA_027490415.1 Streptomycetaceae bacterium | reverse complement strand
GGAGTTCCACTGAGAATTCCTGTAGAGGTATTAAATATTAGACCTGCAGGTACGGCAGGCGAGATTGAATAGCTGGTGATCGTTCCACCTGATGAAGTAATGGTGTAGCCAATTACTGGAGTTGTTCTTGCGTAAATTGTTTCTGCAGTCCTGCTCAAACTTAAACTTGGTGCTGAACTCTGCGCGAATGTGCCGAAGGCACGGACCGGGCGGACAAGGCCCCCATTATCCTTCCCATAATAGAAACGCTCACGGGGCTCCCAATCCGGATCCATTGGCTGTTGCCAAGCCTCGTTAGCTCCACCTTCAGGAGAAAAACCTTTACCTTCGGACGAACCCCAATAGAAGCCATATGCGAATCCCGTAGCGCCTAATCCCGTGTTGCGTACTCCACCTAAACACTCTGTTGCATCTGACACCCAGGCAAGGCCCCGTTGCCACTTACACATCTGAGTGAGTTCATCTTTGGACGGTAGATACCAATCATCGACGATAACACCACCAACGTTAGGTGCATAAGAATCAGCTAGCGCTGCAGCAGAGGTTGCGGCTTCGGTGTTTCCCTGAAGAATTATTGCGTGAGTATTGTGATAACCCCAACCGATTTCGGTAGCAGTTGCGGTCTCCGGTGAACTTGGATTGTTAATAGCTTCGTTACTGTATGGGTACTTCGCCCATATCCTTTGCGGATCACTTGTGCCTCCATTCCAGCGCGCGGGCGCTGCCTCAAGATAAAGGCAACTTTCCGACCGCGTTGGACCACATGCAAATGGAGCGGTTGCGACATAAAAAACTCTTCCTCCACCGGGACCGACATCGCCAACCAGACAAGCAACTCCACCATTGGCACAGCTTGGTGCTGGCGGTGTGCTAATTACTTGCGCTGAAGTTGGCTGTGGTGCAAAAAATGCCTGAGTAGTCACCGGAAGAGATTTATCAGAAAATGGTGAAGTTCCATCTGCATTTGTGGCGCTCACATTAAATGTGTAGGAAGTCAATGAACTAAGCCCAGTAATAAATAGTGTCAAATCTCTCCAAGAGTAAACCTTCTTTACTTCACCTTCACTGGTCACGATTGTGTAATACGAAATCGGTGCATCGCTAGCGGTTGCAGATTCTGCCTCGAGTGCAAGAGATGCACTCTCGTGGCTTAATGAGAGCACTCGGATGATGACGGGTTTCTCCGGTAGGGCTGCTGAGCGAGTGTAAATACTTTGCTGCTGGTGTCTTGCGCATTTGGTTCGAATTAGTTGATAGGTAACAGGCGAGCTCGCCTTATTGGAACAGATGGTTAAGTACTTTGCGGTCGCGCTATTTGAAAGTGAAGAGTCACTAGGGGCGAGGCGCCACTTTGCTATCGCCTCTTGCGGAGTGCGACAGGTGCCATTTTTGGAGATGCGCTCCTTAAGAGTTGTCAGATCTACACATGTGGTTAACGTTGATTGAACGCTAGCTTGGGAGGGGGTGCTCATAAGTAGAGTTGAAAGAACGCTGAGAACCAATGCGAAAACCAGCCAGCGAAGTTCGTTACCCCGTGTCACTGCGTTGGTTGCTCTAGATTGAAAAATAGGCATGCGACAAGTCCCTCAGAATGCCCGAATAGGTCTTACATAAATGAAAGGGAAGAGGTCTTTGAATCCCGAGCGATGCCTAGTGCCGCCGAAACCATCGGTGTTGAAGTAGTGATACCTCGCTCCGTCGATCCACCACTCAGATGAGGACATGTAAAGGCTACTTACAAACCCTCCTAGGTCGTTGAGAGTTCCAGTTTTTAGTGTTCCGCTGGAGTCGCACGGGACTCTGACATTGCCCGTTAACTGACCTCGCGCATATTTGCAGAGCTCATTTAACTCATTCGCTGAAGGGATAAACCACTGCCCGGCAATGGAGTTGCCCGCATATGCAAGGACTGCTGCCTGAGCACTCGAAGTTGCACCCGCGACTTTCATCACGCTTGTGTTGTAGAAACCTTGACCAATTTTCCAGTTAAATTTTTCGGTTTCCAACCCACTTTCATTTCCTACGGTTGACGTATTTTGCCCAGTGGGAACGGTTGTGTTATTCGACCATTGGTATATACCGTCACTCGCAACGCTCCTTCCCCCGCTTTGCCATGTTGCAGGTGCGACTTCAAGATACTTACATGCTGTATCGCAGGTAGAGCCAGTTGAGGTGAAGGGTGAGGCAGAGACATAAAAGACAATCCCTCCACCGGGTCCCCGATCTCCAACAACACAGGTCCCGCCAGTTGCACAGGTGAGAGCGACTTGAGGTGTACTCGCAACTACTGGTGCTGCGCTTGTTTGAATCGAAGGCGTCTGAAGTGAGGCTGGAGATGTTCCATCTACGTTGACTGCTGCAATAGTGAATATGTATGTGCTCTCTGAAGAGAGTCCTGAGACATTGATCTGACCGAGACTTCCGGGAAACACCTTACGGAGCAGCCCACTCTTTGTTTCAGTTACGAGGTAGTAAAGCACTGGCGCACTTAACGCAGACGTGGTTGGCTTGATTAAGAATACTGCGCTGTCGTGGCCACGAGCGCTTGCTGCTTCAATGACTGGAGCTGAAGGAGCTGCAATTGTGCGCCAGTAATTGGTAGTGACTTGAAATTTAGGACAGGAAACTTTAATCAACTTATAAGTGTAGAGAGGATACTTTGATGAACAGATTGTCATTGTCGTATATCCATCACCCGTGCGCGAAGGACTATCTGACTGTTCCTGAACCCATATCGCTGATCCCAAATGACTGCGACACTTTGAATCTGCACTCCGAAGGACCAGCGTCTTGCCTGTTTCCAGATTGGTACAGGTAGTTAGCGTTGATGTATCAGAGGATCGTATTGAAGTATTTGATGACGAGGTGCTCGAAGTCGCAGGCGAGATTGAAAACGTAGAAATAACCAAGGCTAAAGCGAGGACACTGATGCCAACTCGATTCTCGATTCGCAGCGTCATAGCCGTATCTTCTTAATTCAAATCTACTTCTGAGCACTCTAAGTAGGAATTCCCCTAGGTATTAGGTGACAGAGTTCTCCGCGGCCTTCATAATCTAGGGGTGGCGATGGCGAGCGTAGTACTGGTCGAAGATGATGTTTTTTCACGCTCGACCCTCGGAGCAGCACTTGTCGGTGCGAATATTGAAGTGAAGTGCCAAGTTGCCAAGGCGTCGGAGGCGATTCGCGCTGTTACCAAATTTTCAATTGATATTGCAATTATTGATTTAGATCTCGGTCCCGGTGCAAATGGAATAGATATAGCAATCGCATTACGAGACATAAACCCTCGCATTGGAATCATTATTCTCACCAGCTACTCAGACCCAAGAGTTGCTAATCCAAACTCCCTTTCACTCCCTAAGGGATCAAAATTCGTAACGAAATCTTCCTTAACTGATTTTAGTTCCCTAATTACAATGATCTTAGAATTGAAAAACCAACCCTTGACCAACAAAAATGGGTCAAGAATTGAACGGGTAGAATTTTCAGAGAATCAACTCTCTGTACTCCAAGGAGTGGCTGAGGGTCTCACAACTAAGGAAATTGCCAATAGGGCTGGTGTTTCGGAGAAAGCAATTGAGGGCACCATTACACGTTTGCATTCGATGCTAGACCTACCCAAAAAGCCTTTTTTGAATCCGAGGGTGCAACTAGCTAGAGCATATTTCCAACTTTCAGGCAAGAAGCCTCCAGGTGTTTAGTTCCCTGCAACAGTTTTTGGGTAACTATTTCCGAGTATCCATTAAAGCATTCTATTTTTATATTCCATCTTCCATTGTTGCAGTGCCTTTGATTTTCTGGAGTGAAGAACTACCAGCCTCTTTCTTACAGCTATTAGTGTTAGGTACATTTGTCACTGCAATTACTTTCCTCATTTATGCACTTCTTGTTAATGTATGCAGAACATTTACTGAAATTAACTACGTATTACTTGGAATTCTCACTTTGCTGGCTACGGGTATCCTTCGCGGCTTACTGCTCACGTACATCTTTAAGCTTGTGGGGTATGAAGATCCAATTTCTTTGATTGAACGCTTATTAGCCTCCATCTTCAATGTTTCTCTTTGGCTAGGTTTCGGGTCAATTGTCATCGAGAATCATCGTAGATTCATTAGGCGTTACCGTGCGATGCTGACACAGATACTAATTTTAAAGCTTCGAAATAGCGCTGACTTCCAACCTGGGTATGCCTATATCGAAACACACATTGTCGAAATGCAAGTGCGTTTGAAAAATTCGATTGACGAGGTTCGCTCAGCAACAGATATCACCAGCCCAGAGACCGCACTGGCTGAAAAGTTTCGTCAAGAGATAGATAAGGAGCTCAAACCCTTCAATCAGCGACTTTGGGTAAAGAGTGCTTATTCTCCGCCATCTTTGAGATTCAAGGAAGTACTCAGAACGGCTTGTACAGACTTAATATTTAATTTTCATTTGACCGCTTGGATCTTTGTGGGAATTCTAGTGTTGAACACTGTCGTACTCATCGGTCCAGCCGAATCACTCTCCTATGGGCTCTTGTCCTATATCTCTTTCTACATGTTAAATTCTTTGCGGATGTCGTTAATTGAAAAATTCAATGAAAGGCGAGTCCTTCTAAATTCAATTTTCGTAGCATTTATTGGTTTTAGCGTAGGGATTCTTGCGACTTCAATTCTTGACTTTGTAGGCTTCAGGCATTCATATTCTGCAGCGATATTTATTGCCCCAATCCTTTCTGTCCTGGTAATCACCATCTGCTTCATTCAACTGGCACTATCAGATAGGGAGAAGCTGATGGAGATTCTCTCTAAGCAATCCCGAGTTCTAAATGAGGACTATTTGGAAAGACTGAATCGAGGGAATGCCGCTTCTTATCTGCATAATTCTTTACAGTCAGAATTGTCTTCACTAGCCACTCAGTTGGAATCTATTTCGCAGAATCCTGATCCGCTCAGAAGTGAAATGGTTAGCCAGAGGATTGAATCCTTTTTCTCAAAGTCACGTAGGGAAGATTTCAGAGATTTCTTGGAAACTCATGACCGTAAATTAAAGAGAATAGTTGAATCATGGGAAGGAATAGCAGAAATCAAGTTATCGCTTGATCCCCTAGTTCTTGAGGATCCTTCCAGAGCCGCTCTAGTCGTTCAGTTGATTCAAGAATCGATCGCAAATGCCATTAGAAGTGGGCACGCAAACTCAATCGAAATTTCTGGAGCTTTCACGGGAGAGACTGTAAGAATCATTGTGATCGACAATGGGCGCGCTCCAAATCAACCCTCAAAGCGCGGTATCGGGTCAGAATGGATAGACAGCATCGCCGTAACCGAATGGACGTTAAAGCGCTCGGATCAGGGATCCGTTCTCACAGTGGAGCTTTAGCAAAACTTTCAGTGCATTTGTAACTGGTGGCGGGTGAAGGATTTGAACCTTCGAAGGCAGAGCCGGGGGATTTACAGTCCCCT
>JAIXYD010000006.1 GCA_027490415.1 Streptomycetaceae bacterium | reverse complement strand
TGGCCTTCTTGATTTGAAATGCCCATCAAAGTTGTTCCACGAACACGGGCTTGCACATTTTCTTCTGCCAAGCCTTTGAGAACAACGTTGCTTGTGAAGGCATCGACCATGGGTGAGATAGCAATGGTGCGAAAGTGCAGCCCAGTGTTTTTGGCCATCTGCGCAGCATCTTCGAGTGAATGATCTGATGAGTACTTACTTGGCAGAGCGACACCGTTGACACACTTGGCGCCGATAGCATCAACAGCAATCGCCGCAACGAGTGCGGAATCAATTCCACCCGAAAGACCAAGGACGACGCTTCTAAATCCATTCTTAGCTACATAATCACGAAGGCCAGTAACGAGCACCTTCCAAATCTCTTCTTCGGTGGAGGTTCGCTCTGCAATGGCAGTAACAATCGGAGTCGACTGCGCAATCACATCTTCGCTGATGATGACATCTGGGCTACTGGTACGACCTTCTAGATCAAGATCAACAATCATCAAACCTTCATCGCAATGTGGAGTGCGTGCCAGTAATTCACCGGTGCGATCAACGACCATGGAATCTCCATCAAAGACCAAGTCATCCTGACCGCCGACCATGTTGACGTAGACAAATGGCGCATTCATTCGTGCTGCCTCTTTGCTGACGAGTGCAAGGCGTACATCATCTTTGTTTCGCTCGAATGGTGAACCGTTTGGCACAACGACGAGTCCTGGCGAGCGCTTGGCAAGTTCGGCAAGTACGCCATTTTCATGCCAGATGTCCTGACAGATCAGCACACCGACATCGACCCCATGAATGCGAACCACCAAGGTTGAATCTCCGGCAACGAAATTTCTGTATTCATCAAAGACGCCGAAGTTAGGCAGGTGGGTCTTGATGTATCGCGCCTTTACGTGACCGCCATGAATTACAGCTGCAACATTTTGTGGGCCACCTGATGGAGCTTCATCCAGATAGCCAACAACGGCGACGAGATCTCCATGACCTTGTTCTGCTAATTCTGTAGCCAGCGCAGCGATCGCCTTTTTACTCGCTTGGCGAAACGATGAGCGCAGCGCCAGATCTTCAACGGGATAACCGGTTAACACCATTTCGGGAAAGACGATGAGGTGCGCGCCTTCTTGGGCAGCAGCTGCAGCAGCGCGAAGTACCTCTGCGCTATTGCCGGCGAGATCTCCAACGGTGGGATTGATCGCAGCCATGCCAATACGCAGGCGATACTGGCCGGCTGCCGACTTCATAACCTAAGCCTACTTGCACTACCCTTTTATCTGAACCCGGGGACTTCACTGTAAGCGCAGTAAGCGCAGCAAGCCTCGAGGTAAGGAGAAGTTCTTATGTCTACATCCCTTTATGGTGGCTCACGCCATCGCAGAGTCACAATCCTTGATCTCAAAGCTGCCAAAGTGGCTGGAGAAAAATGGGCGATGCTCACTTCTTATGAACAGATGACTGCAGCGATTTTTGATGAAGCCGAAATCCCAGTCCTGCTCGTTGGCGATTCCGCCGGAAGTAATTTCCTTGGCGAAGAGAACACCATCCCCGTCACAGTCGATGAATTGATTCCACTTGCTCGCGCTGTTGTGCGCGGATCCAAACGTGCCATGGTCGTGGCAGATCTTCCCTTTGGAAGTTATGAAGTCTCACCAGAGCAGGCTCTGGAAACATCAGTTCGCTTTCTCAAAGAAGCGGGGGCCATGGCGGTCAAACTCGAGGGTGCCCACCTTGCAACCGTTGAAAAATTAACCGCCTCTGGCATTCCAGTCATGGGCCACTTAGGGCTTACTCCGCAATCACTTCACCAGTTAGGTGGCTATCGAGTGCAGGGTCGCAGCGATGGCGATGCAATTCTTGAGGCAGCGTTGGCTCTGGAAAAATCAGGGGCATTCGCAATTGTCTTAGAGCTAGTGCCAGCTGAATTAGCAGCGCGAATTACTGCCGCCCTAACAATTCCAACAATTGGAATCGGTGCCGGAGTTGGCTGCGATGCTCAGGTGCTGGTCTGGACTGACATGGTCGGGCTGACAAAAAACGCACCCAAGTTGGCAAAGGCTTATCGCGATCTTCGTGGTGAGATCCTCGGAGCCGCACGCGAGTTTGCAGATGAAGTTCGCAGCGGGGCATTTCCATCGCAAGATCAGACATTTCACTAGCCATATCTACCTAATCGGCAAGTAAGATCCTGCAGATGAAGAATCTGGCGATCGATCTCACGCCAATCCGAAAGTATCGCGACTTTAGATACCTATGGACTTCTGGGCTGATCTCAAACCTCGGTTCGATGATCACCTATGTCGCAATTCCCTTTCAAGTCAAAGAGCTGACCAACTCCTACTTAGCCGTTGGCATCAGTGGTCTAGTCGAACTGGTCCCCCTCATAGTTTTCGGTCTCTACGGCGGAGTCCTGGCTGATGCAATCGATCGCAAAAAGATGATCTGGTTTACCGAAGCTGGGGCCGCGATCCTCTCTCTGATCTTGTTACTCAATGCGCTCTCGCCCGAACCCAAGCTCTACATCATCTACATCGTCGGCGCAGCCTTCGCTGCAGTCAACGGTCTTCATGGGCCAAGTGCTGATGCCATCTTGCCCCGCGTTGTCGGACATAAAGATATTCCTAGCGCCACAGCTCTCATGAGTCTTCGCAGACAATTTGGAATCATCGTCGGTCCGACCATTGGTGGAATTTTAATTGCTTCATCCGGTGTCTCATTAGCGTATGCAGTTGATATTGGCACATACATAATTTCACTAGCGCTATTAATTCGCGTCAGTAAAGTGCCTCCATCTCATGAGGCCGAAAAGCCATCTCTGGCAGCGTTATGGGAGGGTGTGGCATATGCCCGCAGTCGCCAAGATTTAAAGGGTACGTACATCATCGATTTGGCTGCGATGTTTTTGGCGATGCCGATTGCACTTTTCCCGTTCTGGGTTGATCAAGTAAATGCACCGTGGGCACTTGGACTCTTTTATTCGGCCGGAACAATCGGTGCACTTGTTGTCACACTGACAAGTGGATGGACTAGAACATATCGATTCCATGGTCGAGCATTTATGTGGGCAGCTGCGGGGTGGGGCGCAGCCATTGCTCTGGCCGGAGCCACCGATTACCTCTTCCTAGTCCTACTCTTTCTCGCCGTCGCCGGTGGTGCTGACATGGTCAGTGTTTTATTTCGCGGGGCAATTTGGAATCAGACAATCCCTGATCATCTGCGGGGACGTTTGGCCGGAATCGAATTACTGTCTTACACAATTGGACCGCTGGTCGGACAACTTCGGGCGGCATCGATGGCAGGTGCTACTACGTTGACGATTTCGGTAACTTCTGGCGGGATTGCCTGTGTGATTTTCGTCGGAATTTTGGCAATTTTCTTCCCCAAATTGCGGAAATATGATGCCGAAACCAACGAATTTGCCGTTGCAGAGAGAAAAAGACGGGCTGAACGGGAAAATTCTCCCGAAAATACCAATCCGTAAGTAATTTTTCGCAAAATTTCTACTATCAAGCAGAGGTTGAGGAATTAGTTGCAGTAATTTTTTCGCGAATTTCGCAAATATGCATATGACATCGAAAAAAATAATCTGCGACACGCACTCAGATATTTCTCACTATGTACTGGCGAAATTTGCGCATTTCCGTCACACTTATGCACGCAACAGGTTTGGGTGACGGATCCGAACCATTCCGATAGGAGAAGTACGTGGCCGCAGCAAAGAAAACTGCTCCAAAGCGCCGTAAGAAGGCAGCAGCTCCAGCAGCTGCTCCAAAGAAGCGCCGCAAGAAGGCTGCCGTAAAGGCAGCAGCACCAAAGCGTCGTAAGAAGGCAGCAGCTAAGAAGGCAGCTCCAAAGCGTCGTAAGAAGGCAGCAGCTAAGAAGGCAGCTCCAAAGCGTCGCAAGAAGGCAGCAGCTAAGAAGGCAGCTCCAAAGCGTCGCAAGAAGGCAGCAGCTCCAGCAGC
>JAIXYD010000040.1 GCA_027490415.1 Streptomycetaceae bacterium | reverse complement strand
TGTGCACCCGATTTAGTAACGCCATCCACGAGTGCAGGAAGTGCCTCACGAATTTTTCCAGCTCCCATACGTGTGATGAATGTAAGGCGACCAGGTTCGCGGTGTGGATCTAGGCGATCAATCAAACGGAGTGCGTCATCAACTGTAGATTTTGGTCCAAGTTTGACACCAATTGGATTTCTTACCTTTGAAGCGAAATCAACATGTGCGCCATCTAGCTGACGTGTTCGCTCTCCAATCCATAAGAAGTGTGCAGAGACGTCGTAAGGATCTCCGGTACGAGAATCGATGCGGGTCAGAGACTTTTCGTACTCCAAGATGAGAGCTTCATGACTTGAGTAAAAATCAACGCTCTTAAATGATTCAGGATCAACACCTGCTGACTTCATAAAACTTAGAGCGCGATCAATCTCTTTCGCCATCTCTTCGTAACGAACTCCCACACTGGAATCGCGAATAAAGCCCTTGTTCCATTCGTGGACACGTCGGATGTCAGCAAAACCGCCTTGAGTAAAAGCACGTACCAAGTTCAGTGTTGCAGCCGATGTGTTGTAGACATCAACCAAACGCTGTGGGTTTGGAGTGCGTGCTTCGAGTGTGAATTCAAGATCATTAACTGCATCTCCGCGATATGCAGGAAGTGTGACATCACCCCGCGTCTCTAAGTCATTCGAACGTGGCTTGGCAAACTGCCCAGCCATACGACCAACCTTTACGACTGGAAGACTTGAGTAGTACTGCAAGACCGCTGCCATCTGCAAAATCGTCTTGATTCGATTACGAATGGAATCAGCAGTTGCTGCAGCAAAAGTCTCTGCACAATCTCCACCTTGTAACCAGAAGGCTTTACCTGCGGCAGCATCTGCAATCTTTGTCTTGAGATCATCGCACTCTCCTGCAAAGACAAGTGGTGGCAACGATTTCAATCGCGTGACGGCAGCTGCAACAGGAGCTCCATCTTTTCCGCCAGGCCACTGAGGCTGCTGGGCAGCGACAAGGCTTTCGTCAAAGAGTGAGTCAAGTGAAGTCATCATGGTCCTAAGGATAGAAGGTGAGAGCGAGTTCTCGTATCGGAATTATTCGAATTATCCGAACTATCCGAAGAAGATTTCAGACTCTTTGTAGCGCTCGATTGGTACTGTTTTGAGCTTTTCGGTGGCTGTTGCCAAAGGAACGCGAACGATATCGGTGCCATGGAGTGCAACCATCTTGCCCCAGTCACCTTCAGAGGCCGCGGTAATTGCCTGCAGACCAAAGCGAGTAGCAAGGACGCGATCAAAGGCTGATGGCGTACCACCACGTTGGATATGTCCAAGGACTGAGGTGCGCGCTTCTTTTCCAGTTTTGCTTTCAATCTCTTTAGCCAACCACTCACCGATACCGGAGAGTTTTACGTGGCCAAATGCATCAAGCTCTGAATCTTTAGTAATCATGTCGCCATCTTGAGGGATAGCTCCTTCTGCGATCACGATAATTGGTGCGTATGAAGATTTGAAGCGAGATTCAACCCATTCGCAGACCTTGTCGACAGAGAACTTAACTTCAGGAATCAAGATGCAAGCTGCTCCGCCTGCGATACCTGAGTGAAGTGCAATCCATCCTGCATGGCGACCCATTACTTCAACAATCAAAGCGCGATGGTGTGATTCAGCTGTGGTGTGAAGGCGATCAATTGCTTCGACTGCGATATTTACTGAAGTATCAAAACCAAATGTGTAATCGGTATTGTTGAGATCGTTATCAATGGTCTTTGGGACTCCAATGACCTTTACGCCGAGTGCATCGAGCTTGGTTGCAACACCAAGAGTGTCTTCGCCACCGATTGCGATCAGTGCATCAATTCCTTGATCTGCGAGGTTCTGCTTAATGCGTTCTACGCCATTTTCGATCTTAAACGGATTGGTACGTGAAGATCCAAGGATTGTTCCGCCACGAGGCAAGATGCCACGTGTAGTCTCGAGGTTGAGCTCCATTGTGTAGTTCTCTAGCGGGCCTTTCCAGCCATCGCGAAAACCAACGAACTCATGTCCGTACTCCTTGACGCCTTTGCGGACAACGGCACGAATCACAGCATTTAGTCCTGGGCAATCTCCGCCACCTGTAAGTACACCAATACGCATTTGTCTAAACTCCAAAAGTAGAAAGTGGGCCTATTTGATAAGCCAAAGAGTGGTCAACGTTGACAGGTACAGTCTAGCCTTGCCTCATGGCTAATCAACTCATCGCAGGCGTAGATTCCTCGACTCAGTCGGTAAAAATAGTGATTCGTGCAGCAGATACTGGTGAGTTAGTACGGCAGGGACGAGCACCACATCCTGATGGAACCGAAGTTGATCCAGCCGCGTGGAGAAAAGCGCTCGACCTCGCAATTGCAGAAGCTGGTGGTCTTGATGATGTTGCTGCAATCTCAGTAGGCGGACAGCAACATGGCATGGTGGCACTTGATGAAAGTGGTGATGTTATTCGTCCCGCATTGTTATGGAATGACACTCGTTCAGCATCGCAGGCAGAATCACTTAACTCCGAAATGGGTGGAAATCAATCGATGGCAGATACCGTTGGCTCTGTCCTGGTTGCTTCTTTTACCGCATCAAAAGTTAGATGGATGGCTGAGAATGAGAAGCAGAACGCCGATCGTGTTCATGCACTAGCACTTCCGCATGATTGGCTTTCCTGGCAACTTCAAGGTGGCAAAGATTTTTCAAAGTTATTTACAGATAGAAGTGATGCGTCAGGAACCGGATACTTTGATCCGAAGAGTTCAACTTATCGCAGAGATATATTAAGTAAAGCACTTCTTTCAGATCGCGATGTTTATCTTCCTACCATCGTTGCTCCGGCGACATTCGGTGGTACTACATCATCCGGAATTCCAATTGCGGCTGGGGCTGGTGACAATGCGGCAGCAGCCCTTGGCGTCCAAGCCGAACCGGGCGATGTGGTTATCTCACTTGGAACAAGCGGAACAGCTTTCGCAGTTTCATCCACATCTACGCATGACTCAAGTGGCGCAGTAGCTGGTTTTGCTGATGCATCGGGTCGCTTCTTGCCACTTGTGTGCACTCTCAATGCCGCACGCATATTCGATGCGGCAACAACAATTCTTGGAAAAACTCATGATGAGGTGGGAGCACTTGCACTCTCTTCGACTCCTGGGGCACATGGCCTCACCCTTCTCCCCTATTTCGAAGGAGAGCGCACACCTAATCGTCCAAAAGCTACCGGCGTGTTTTCTGGAATGAATCTCTCAAACTCTAATCCTGCAGATATCGCTCGTGCCATGATCGAAGGAATGCTGTCTGGACTAGCAGATGCGGTGCAGGCACTTGAAGATCTTGGTGTGGAGATCAAGCGAGTATTGATTATTGGAGGAGCAGCAAAGAATCCTGCAGTAGGACAGATCGCATCCGCACTCTTCGGGCGTCCAGTATTGATTCCACCAGCAGGTGAATATGTTGCAGATGGTGCAGC
>JAIXYD010000204.1 GCA_027490415.1 Streptomycetaceae bacterium | reverse complement strand
TCCCTAAGAAATAACCAGCCTGTACCGCTGCAAATCCGACGATGCCGAGAAATACCAGAACGGGCACCTCGCGCCTAGTGGCTTTTAGCGATTGAAAATTGCGAGAGGCGACAATAAGAAAGAGAATCGCAAAAGCTCCGATACACCTGACTTGAGTCAAACGAAATGGAGACAGGTGATCCAATGCAAGCGTTGAGATGACGCCATTAAATGCGAAGAAGAGCGCACCTGTGATCAGGTAGATCTCACCCCGGAAGCGATTGAGCATCCGGCAAGAGTATCCGATTAGAAAGCGTTCTCGGAGATCTCCATGATTGCGCTATCTGTGCCTTCTACGATCTTACGATCAGCGGTGATGTGTGGAAGATAGTTAGCGACGAAGAAGTGAGCCGATGCAATCTTTCCTTCAAAGAAATCTGCATCCTTGCCAGCACCTGCTGCAAGCTTTTCGGTTGCGATATCTGCCTGTCGCAGCAAGAGCCAAGCAGTGATGATGTCACCAACAGCCATGAGTACGCGTGAAGTATTCAGACCCACCTTGTAAATCTCATCAGCCTTCTCTTGTGATGCCATTGCATGGCCAACAAGAACTCCGACCATCCCTTGCAGATCACCGAGTGCCTTAAGAAGAGCTTGCTTCTGTGCTTCGTGTGCACCACCAGTGGCGGCAAATTCACTAATCTCTTTTCCGAGAAGACCCAATGCTTTTCCGCCATCTTTTACAACTTTGCGGAAGAAGAAATCAAGACCTTGGATCGCAGTTGTGCCTTCGTACAAGGTATCGATCTTTGCATCGCGTACATACTGTTCGATTGGCCAATCACGAGTAAAGCCAGCGCCACCAAATGTTTGGAGTGATTCAGTACCAAGAAGAGTCCAAGACTTTTCTGAACCGTAACCCTTAACAATCGGAAGCATCAAATCATTGAGTGCTTCCATCTGAGCAACACGATCGGCATCTCCTGCTATTTGAGCAAGCTCGATCTCATCTTGGATAGAAGCGGTATAGAGAACAAGGGCTCTCATGCCTTCTGAATAAGACTTTTGAACCATGAGCGAACGACGCACATCTGGATGCTTGATGATGGTGACGCGTGGTGAAGCTTTATCGTTCATTACCTTCATATCGCCACCCTGTACACGTTGCTTGGCATACAACAATGCTTGCTGGTAACCGGTAGATAAAGTTGCAATCGCCTTTGTTCCCACCATCATGCGTGCAAATTCGATGACCTTAAACATCTGTGCGATACCTTCGTGAACTTCACCGAGCAAATATCCAACAGCTGGTTCGTGCTCACCTAAGTTAACTTCGCAAGTAGCTGAAACGTTAAGCCCCATTTTGTCTTCGAGGGCGGTTACATAAACACCGTTACGCTTTCCGAGTTCGCCGGTCTCTAAATCAAACATGAATTTAGGAACTAAAAATAGTGAAAGCCCCTTTGTTCCTGGTCCGCCGCCTTCGCGACGAGCTAAAACAAAGTGCATTACGTTCTCGTAGAAATCCGCGTCACCTGATGTGATGTAACGCTTTGTTCCGGTGACATGCCATGTTCCATCAGGTTGTTGCACAGCCTTTGAGCGACCTGCACCAACATCAGAACCTGCATCAGGTTCTGTGAGTTGCATCGTTGCGCCCCAATGTCTATCCACCATGTGCTTGGCCATCTTTTTCTGATCTGGTGTTCCAAGAACATATGCAACATGTGCAAAGGCATAACCAGATGCGTAAATATGAATTGCTGGATTAGAACCCAGCACCATTTCCGCCATCGCCCAGCGAACAGATGGTGGAACTTTCATTCCACCGAGGTCAACAGGTGCATCAAGACGCCACCATTCACCATCGACGTAGGCTTTATAAGATTTCTTAAAGCTTTCCGGCAATGTGACATTTCCAGTTTCTTTATTGAGAATTGCACCAATACGATCACCGTCAACAAAGGAAGCAGCTAAATCGTTCTCACATAAGCGCTTCATCTCTTCAAGCATTCCAACTGCGGTGTCACGGTCTACTTCACCGTACGGAGCAGTGCCCATGACTTTGTCACGACCGAAGAGGTCAAAGAGGCAGAATTCAATATCGCGGAGGTTGGCTATGTAATGTCCCATAGCGGTATGGTGCTACCCGCCAGTAACTTATGCAAGTGGTGGCTTCAACTATTTTTTGCCCTCTGGGAGATAGGCTCGCGCCGTGCTACTTAGTGATCGCGATATTAGAAGCGAAATTTCCGCAGGCCGCGTAGGCGTCGAACCCTTCCACGAGGCGATGATCCAGCCATCCTCAGTTGATGTGCGATTGGACAAATTTTTTCGGGTTTTTGAAAACCACAAGTACTCGGTGATCGACCCATCCCTCGAGCAGCCCGAGCTGACTCGAGAAGTGATCGCCGATGGAGCCGAACCATTTATCTTGCACCCTGGTGAATTCGTTCTGGCGAGCACATATGAAGTGATCACACTTCCTGATGACATTGCAGGTCGCCTCGAGGGAAAGTCATCCCTAGGTCGCCTTGGACTTCTTACACATTCAACAGCCGGATTTATTGACCCAGGTTTTTCTGGCCACATCACACTAGAACTTTCTAATGTTGCAAACCTGCCAGTGAAGTTATTTGCCGGAATGAAGATTGGCCAGCTCTGCCTCATCAAGCTCTCATCCCCGGCAGAGCACCCATACGGCAGCGAGAAATATGGATCGCGCTACCAAGGTCAGCGTGGGCCAACACCGAGCCGCTCCTTCCTTAACTTCCACCGGAGTAAGATCGACTAACTGGTGAGGGAATATCCCTTGCGACTAAGGGGTTGAAGTAAGTATGGAAATTTTTGTAATCGTCGGCATCATTGTTCTTCTTGCAATCTTTATCGTTGCTCAATACAACCGCCTCGTCCGCCTGAATATAGGCGTCGACGAAGCATTTGCGCAGATTGAGGTACAGCTCAAGCGTCGCGCTGACTTAATCCCGAACCTTGTTGAGACGGTTAAGGGATATGCAACTCACGAACAATCTACTTTTGATGCAGTTGTTTCAGCACGTGCAAAGGCAACATCAGCGACAGGTGTTGCAGATGTTGCGGCAGCAGATGGCATGTTGACTCAAGCGCTCCGCGGATTGCTCGCAGTAGCTGAGGCATATCCAGACTTGAAAGCATCTACTAACTTTCTTGCACTTCAAGAGGAACTTTCAACGACTGAGAACAAAGTTGCCTTCGCACGTCAGTTCTATAACGATAATGTGCGCGCACTCAACGAAGCAGTTGCAACGATTCCATCAAGTCTCTTTGCAGGGCTAGCAAAGGTAAGCGCTCGCGAATTTTATGAAGTTGAAGATCCACAATCACGCGAAGTACCTAAGGTTAATTTCTAACACTAATGTCTTCGAACTTTCGCAACGCGCAAGGGGCAAATAAGCGCAAGACATACTTTCTCCTTGCTGCAATGGCACTACTGACATGGCTTGTCGCTTATGCGGCACTGACTTATTTCGGCGCAGGAACGACATCATTCATCGTTCCACTTGCGGTGGGAATATCACTTGTCGGTGTGTGGGGTTCGTATTACGGTTCAGATAAATTAGTTTTAACAATGACAGGTGCTCGCGTAATTCAGCGCGAAGATAATCCAGAGCTCTTCAATGTCATCGAAGAAGTTGTAATTGCAAGTGGGCTACCAATGCCCAAGGTGGCAATCGTCGAAGATAGTGCGCCGAACGCTTTTGCTACCGGTCGAAACCCTGATCACGCACTCATTGCATTTACTACACGTATACTCGAAGTAATGGATCGCGATGAATTACAAGGTGTAATTGCACACGAGCTTGCACATGTTGCAAATCGTGACACGCTCGTTTCGGCAGTCGCGGCAACTACTGCTGGTGCGATTGCGATCCTGAGCGATTTCCTCACTCGCATGATGTGGTTTGGTGGTGGCCGCGATCGCCGCGAGGGCAATGGAAATCCGATACTTCTTATTGTCTCTCTTGTAATTATGTTGCTTGCTCCGATTGCAGCAATGCTGTTGCGTAGCGCAATCTCACGTCGTCGCGAATCTCTCGCTGATGCGACAGCCGTTTCATTTACACGAAATCCTGCAGGTCTGCGTCGCGCACTTGAAACACTTGCCTCAGATTCCACAGTTGTGCGACAACGATCAAATGCGGTGGCACATATTTGGATTGAATCACCCCTTGATGGTCAGAGCGTCTCAAAGTTGTTTTCAACTCATCCACCGATCGAAGAGCGAATTGAAACGTTGCGCGCGATGGAGTCTTTAGGACCTAATCAATAGTCAAAACTATTGCTCTACGGCTTGCGGAAAGAACAAGGTAAATGTTGCACCTTTGCCGAGTTCGGATGTAACAGAGACACTTCCTCCGTGGGCTTTCATTACAGCATCAACAATGGAAAGCCCTAGCCCGCTGCCCTCACCATCGATACGCACGCGAGAGGTATCAGCACGATAAAAGCGCTCAAAAATACGCTTTTGATCTTCTTCACTAAGTCCAGGTCCGCTATCACTTACTGCGATACGGACTCCATCCTCGCTCTGTGCAACTGATACATCGATAGCAGTTCCTGCAGGGGTATGAGTTCTTGCATTTGCTAGCAAGTTCGCGATGACTTGATGAATGCGGTTTTGGTCTCCCAGTGTGTAGAGCTCATCGATATCACCACTTAGCGTGATCGGATGATCTGGGCCTGCAACTTGCGCAGAAACCACAGCATCGCGAGTTACTTGAGCAATATCTACAGGCAAGTGTTCCATCTCTCGAGCTTGATCAAGGCGCGCCAATAGCAATAAATCTTCTACCAACGAACCCATACGTACTGATTCGCCTTCGATGCGTGAGAGCAACTGTTTTGTATCTTCTTCGCCTGCGACCGCACCTTGGCGATGAAGTTCTGCAAAACCTCTGATTGCAGTTAATGGTGTACGTAGTTCGTGCGAAGCATCTGCCACAAATCGACGCAACTTATCTTCACTGGATTTGCGAAGTGCGAAAGATTCTTCAATTCGGGTAAGCATGGTGTTCAAAGACGTTGTGAGTCGGCCTACTTCAGTATTTGGTTTTGCATCGGGAAGGCGTGCAGAGAGATCTCCAGCTGCAATCTTCTCAGCTGTATCTTCAACTTGAGAGAGAGGCTTAAGGCCAACCTTGATCACCGAACGCGATGCCAACGCAATTAGCCCAACAATTGCTAACCCGATAAGAAAGAAGAGCCACTGAAGACGAGAGAGAGTGCGATCAACATCGCCTAGGGATTGCGCAATTGCTACAGAGCCGAGGTTTGAAGGCAGGGGAAGCGCCAAAACTCGAAAGTTTTCACCTTCTGCTTTAACAGTAAATGGTTTGCCTTCAAATTGAGCAACTTCTTCAGGTGAGTAACCTGCGATGTAATCCCTGACAGAAACAGTGTTGAGGTCACCACCAATTCCACCAACTACTGCGCCGTTAGCATCTAAAAGCGTGACAGAAGTACTTGTTGGCACTCGATCTAGCGGGGTTTGTGGGGCATCGTTGTCGCGGTCGTCACCGTCGTCACGACCTCTAAATCCACGACGCTCTTGAAACTCTTCGTCATCAACAATTCCTGCCAGATTTACACGCGGAAGCGAACCAGAAGCCACATTTACAAGTTGGTCATCTATTTGGTGAATAAGAAACGATTCGATCTGTTTCTGTGCAACGACACCAAATGTAATAAATCCAAGCGTCGAGAGAATGACAACGCCTAAAACTAAGCGATTGCGCAAGCTCCACTGCGAGAAAGGGCTGGTCATTGTTTTTCGCTTGGAATTCGTAGTCGATATCCGACACCACGTACCGTATGAATAAGTGGCGGTTCATAAATATCAATCTTCTTGCGAAGGTATGAGATATAGGTTTCAACAATTCCGGCATCGCCTCTAAAATCATATTCCCAGACATGATCGAGAATCTGTGACTTTGAAACAACTCGATCAGAGTTAATTAATAAATAACGTGTAAGCAAAAATTCTGTGGGGGATAGATCCAAAAGATTGCCCGCTCTACGAACTTCATGAGTTGCTTCGTCGAGTTCAAGATCTGCAAAACGAATCTTCTCGTCATCATGATCCATCTCAACAACACCGATACGACGCAGGAGAGCACGAAGTCGTGCGACTAACTCTTCCAAACTAAATGGCTTTGTCATGTAATCATCGCCACCGATTGTTAGCCCAGCAACTTTATCTTCCATGCCATCTTTAGCTGTAAGAAAGAGAACACCAACCTGTGCACCTTCATTACGAATCTGGCGGCACACTTCAAAACCATCTTGATCTGGGAGCATGACATCAAGGATGATTGCATGCGGTTTAAATTCTTCTGCAACAGAGAGTGCTTGTGAACCTGTCGCTGCAGTGCGGACCTCAAAACCTACAAAGCGAAGACTTGTGGAGATGAGATCGCTAATGCTCGCCTCATCATCGACAACGAGAATGCGTTGGCCGGTACTTGGTTTTGTCATAGCTAGAGAATCCTCCCTCTTGCTGGGAGAATCCTGAGAATTGACTCTAAAGAGCGAGAGTTAGCGCCACTTGGTCGCCAGCGAGAAGCCGACGCCGATAAACGTGAATCCAATGATCATATTCCACGCGCCGATTCCCGGAACTGGGTATTGAGTCTGTGAGACGTAGAAGGTGACGATCCAGAAGAGGCCGATCAGGAAGTTGGTGACCATGACAGGGGCCAACCATGATGGGCTTTCGAGAGGAGCATGTGGTTCGCTCGCGTGGATCTGCTCCTCGTGGGCGTGAGACTCCTGAACCTTCTTACGCAGTTTCGACTTTGGCATAGGTGAAAGGTTACACGCTTTCCTGACTTATTCGCCACCCCCGTCTAGGCAGAGATAGGCCAGAATAAAGCCATGACAGGTGTTACCCGAATTCTGGTCGTCGATAACTACGACTCATTTGTCTTTAACTTGGTGCAGTACCTGCAACAACTCGGTGCCGATTGCACCGTGCTTCGCAATGATGAAGTCCAAGCTAGCGCTGCCAGCGATTACGACGGAGTGTTGATCTCACCTGGGCCAGGAACACCTGAAGAAGCTGGCGTCAGTATTGCGATGATTAAGTATTGCGCAGAGCATGCCATTCCACTTTTCGGTGTGTGTCTTGGCCACCAAGCAATAGGCGTCGCATTTGGAGCTACGGTCTCTCGAGCGCCTGAGTTACTTCATGGAAAAACTTCGCAAGTTCATCACACCGGTGCGGGAGTTTTTAAATCTCTCCCAACGCCGTTTACTGCAACGCGTTATCACTCACTTGCCGTTGAACCAGCAACAATTGGTACTGAACTTGAAGTGACTGGAAAAACTGAATCTGGTGTCGTGATGTCTATGCGCCACAAAACTTTACCGATTGAGGGTGTGCAATTTCATCCAGAATCAGTGCTCACAGAACATGGACATTTAATGCTCGCTAATTGGTTGACACAATGTGGCGATAATAATGCGCTCGCGAAGTCGGTGGGTCTTGCCCCAGTTTTAGGAAAAGCTTAAGGCGCGCGATTAATTGTAATTGTTACTGAATCACCGATTGTCTGCGTGGTTCCAGCCTCAGGTGCCTGACGAATAACAACACCAATGGGTTGTGTTGGATCGTAATCGTAGAATTCTTTAATTAGAAAATCTGAGTTAAAGAGAAGTGTTTTTGCCTGGATTGCTTCGACACCAAGAAGATTAGGCACCTCTACCTCTCCACTTGCAATAGTAAGAATTACGCCAGAGCCAGCGGTGATCGTAGATCCAGCACCAGGAGTCACTTCTAAGACTGTTCCTTGTGCTTCATCGGAAGGCGCTGCAATAGTTTGTGAGACAACCAAACCTGCCGCAGCAAGTGCTGCACGTGCATCAGTCAAAACCATTCCAATAAGTCCATCTGGCACGATGGCATCACCTGGACCATCTGAAATTGTTAGGACAACTCCAGATCCAGGTTTTACATCACTGGATGCAAGAGGGATTTGGCTGGCAATGCGCCCTGCAGGAATTCTTGGATCGTGTGCGCGAGTAACCGTCACAACATATTGACTCAACAATTCTCGCGCTTGATCTTCAGTAAGACCAATGACATTAGGAAGCTCAAATCCCACGCTTGGTTCAGAGGCTCCATTAAGTGAAAGCCCAACAACAGCTAAAACCGATGCAATAAGAATAGAACCACCCGCAATCAAGAAGCTGCGACGCTTGAGTGGGCGGATTCGAGTGATCTTGGTTGTGACGTGAACACCGCTACGTAGGCGTTTGATATCAGCCAACATCGATAGCGCATCTTGATAGCGCGAATCGGGACTCTTACTTAAAGCAACAGCTAAGACCGTCTCGATATCTGCTGGCAAATTTGGTTGTAAAGATCGCGCAGGTGGATATTCTCCTGAAACATGTTGCAGTGCGATCGATACCGGAGTCTCTCCAATAAATGGTGGCCGCCCCGTAAGTAACTCATAGAGCAAGCAACCCGTTGAATACAAATCACTTCGCGAATCTGCAATTGATCCTTGAGCTTGCTCTGGCGATAAGTATTGCGCGGTTCCGACCACATTCCATGTGCTTGTAAGAGTTGCACCAAGGTCATCAATCGCGCGGGCAATTCCAAAGTCCATCACCTTCACATCACCAGATTCTGTAATCATGATGTTTGCAGGCTTGATATCGCGATGAACAATTCCGCGCATATGTGAGTAATCAAGAGCTTCTAGAACTCCGGAGATAATTTCTAGTGCGCGATCGCATTCAATGCGTTCACCCTCATGAATTAATTCGCGCAGAGTGTGACCGGTTACAAGCTCCATCACAATGTACGGCGCAGGATCTTCACCCGAGTCATAGACGGCGACAATTCCCGGATGATTAAGTCCAGCAGCAGCCTTTGCTTCTTTTCTAAAGCGAGAGACAAAAGAAGGATCTTGCGCCAAATCACTGCGAAGAATTTTTACCGCAACTTCACGTGAAAGCCGCTGATCTTGAGCGGTATACACATCGGCCATGCCGCCTGTTCCGATCATTGCGCCTAAGAGATAACGCTCACCAAGAAGTTTGGACATCATGAGGCGGCCGTTCCAAAAAATTTGATCTCACTCTGAGTTGGAGCGCTATCTGAAATGTCTGCAACGATAATTGTGACGTTATCAGGTGCACCATTGATATAGGTGGCATCAACAAGTGCTGCAACAGCATCATCCAGGGGTTGCGATTTCGCTATCGACTTAATCTCTTTATCAGTCAAAACACCAGAGAGACCATCGCTACAAAGAACGAACCTGTCGCCATCTTTAAGGTCAAAAACATGTAAACCGATTGAAAGTGATTGGCT
>JAIXYD010000018.1 GCA_027490415.1 Streptomycetaceae bacterium | reverse complement strand
GAAGATGCAACTCTTGAAGAGATGGAAGCTGCATGTCGCAGCGCACAAATCTGGACTCTTATCGATTCGCTTCCTCAAGGATTAGAGACGATGGTGGGTGAGCGAGGACATCGCTTGAGTGGAGGCGAGAAACAGCGCCTTGCAATAGCAAGGTTGCTCTTGAAGTCTCCAGCTGTCGTAATCCTTGATGAAGCGACTGCGCACCTAGATTCTGAAAATGAATCCTTAGTGCAAGAAGCATTAAAGGAAGCGCTAAAGGGGCGCACAAGTATCGTGATTGCCCATCGCCTCAGCACTGTGATGGAAGCCGATCAGATCCTTGTGATTAATAATGGTGTTGTCGCCGAAAGTGGTCGTCATGAAGAACTCATTAACAAGGGCGGGCTCTACTCAGAGCTCTTTGCTCGCCAAGACCTCACCACTGGTTAGATCCATCTTTCGAATCAAATATCTTCCGTATACAACCAATCCGGCAAAGAGTATCCATTGCACCGCATACGCCAAATGTGGACCGTCGCTTAACGACGGAATCTGCGAAGGAGCCGCTGGAGTGAGTTCTGGAAGAGAACCCGAGATGAGATCTAAGTAGTAATCCTCTGAGTCACTTCCTGACTGGGCATTTAACTTACTGATCAATGCTCCGTCGCGATTTATGGGGAGTGCGAAGAAAGATCCCGATGGAAGAGAAGAATCGAGTCGAAGTCGGGCAGTTATGGAGACAACACCTTGCGGAACATCGGGTGTATCGGGTGCAACTGTTGCGGATGCGCCCGCGGCAACCCATCCGCGATCTACCCAAATGGAATCACCAGTCGTTGTTGTAAAACGTGTCAAGACTGCATATCCATACTTGCCCTCGAAATATCGATTTCGTAAAAGTATTTGCTCATCAGCATTAAAGGATCCAGCCGTCGTTACGGTGCGCCACTCATTAGCTTGTGCACTCGATTTTAAAGTCTGCAAATCGACGGCAGGAATATTTATATGGGCCTCAATTTTTGCATTGCGCGCTTTTCGATCTTCACCGCGATGGAACTGCCACTGCGAAGCCCATAGACAACCTGCGATCAAGACAATAGCAATCAGACTTTTAAGGATTGCGTTCTTCTCGCCTGACCGAATCACAATGCAGAGTGTAGTTAAGAAAGTGAGCGGGGTTTCTTTGCTAGGAGTGCGGCTCCAGGGGTAATGGTTTCGCGTCCTGCGTTGGCAATGACAACAGCTATATATGGCAACGTCACAGCTCCAAAGAGGGCAAACCATCTAAATGGACTTGGTAATACGACGGTGAGAACAAAACAGAGGGTACGAATCATCATTGAGATGAAATAGCGCTTCTGGCGTCCGGAGAGATCATTGCTGAGGGCTTTGGGGGCGCTAGTGACGTCATAGACCTCATTTGATCCTGCCCCAGATGTTGTTGCCATGCGATAAGAGTAGGTCCGTCGCAACAGATGGGCGACTTCAAATGCAGGTTACGCATAGGTAGCAGGGTAAGTTTGGCCACATGAGCCCAATAGCACTCGTCACAGGGGGTAATCGCGGTATTGGCTTAGCGATAGCCAAATCTCTCCAATCTGATGGTTGGGAAGTTGTAGTCACCTACCGCAGCGGCGATGCGCCTGCAGATTTTAAATCCGTAAAGATGGATGTCACCTCAGAGGATTCAGTGGATGCCGCGTTTCTCTCGATTGAGGAGCAATGGGGGACTCCAGAAGTTATTGTTGCAAACGCCGGAATTACTAAGGACACACTTGTACTTCGCATGAGTGAAGAGGATTTCACTTCAGTCATAGACACCAATCTCACCGGTGCTTTCAGAGTGGCCAAGCGCGGGTCTAAAGGACTTCTCAAACTCAAACGCGGACGATTGATTTTTATTGGATCAGTTGTTGGTGGAGTCGGCGCAGCAGGACAAGTGAATTACTCGGCTAGCAAGGCTGGACTAGTCGGAATGGCTCGTTCTTTTGCTCGCGAACTCGGATCCCGTTCGATTACCGCAAATGTAATTGCACCAGGTTTCGTTGAGACAGATATGACCGCTGATCTCGATGAGAAAAGACGCGGTGATATCGCTGCCCAGGTTCCGCTTGGTCGTTTTTGCAGTGCAGAAGAAATCGCGGAAGTTGTTACTTTTATCGCCTCACCGAAGGCGAGTTACATCACGGGAGCAATCATTCCGGTTGATGGGGGATTAGGAATGGGGCACTAAATGGGGATTCTCGAAGGAAAAAATATCTTGGTGACAGGAGTTCTTACCGATGGCTCTATCGCATTTCACATCGCAAAGATCGCACAAGAACAAGGCGCGAATGTAGTTCTCACTGGATTTGGGCGTGCGTTAAGCCTGACTACTCGTATCGCTGGACGTCTTCCGCAAACTCCGCCGATTATTGAACTCGATGTTACAAATAATGATCACCTTCAGGGTTTAGCGACCCAAATTCAGCAACACGTTCCACACCTCGATGGTGTCGTGCACTCGATTGGGTTCGCTCCTGAGTCAGCACTTGGAGGTAATTTTCTCAATACAGAGTGGGAAGATGTAGCCACCGCAGTTCAAGTTTCTGCTTATTCGCTGAAATCATTGACAATGGCATGTAGGCCGACGTTTAAAGATGGTGCTTCGATCGTGGGACTAGATTTCGACGCTGCTGTCGCTTGGCCGAAGTATGACTGGATGGGAGTCGCTAAGGCAGCTCTCGAATCAACATCTCGATATCTTGCTCGCGATCTTGGAAGCGAGAACATACGAATCAATTTAGTAGCGGCAGGCCCGATTCGTACAATGGCAGCGAAATCCATTCCTGGATTCGATGAATTTGAAAAGGTATGGAATGAACGCTCTCCACTGCACTGGGATGTAACCGATCCAACACCAGCTGCCAAGGCGGCGATTGCATTGTT
>JAIXYD010000184.1 GCA_027490415.1 Streptomycetaceae bacterium | reverse complement strand
GTACATAAACTCGGCTAAGATATGCCAGCATTTACATGCAGTTGGGGCCTTTAGCTCAGTCGGTAGAGCAACGGACTTTTAATCCGTGGGTCGTCGGTTCGAGCCCGACAGGGCCCACTTTCATCTCTTGATCATCATAGATTCACAGAATTCTCACAACCACTAAATCTCTTTTTGACATTAACTCAACCTAATCTTGCTTCATGGAGCATCAACAGTCGATAACTGTGCTTGGTGGGTCGGCTGCCTCAAGTTTTGCCGATGCTGACAAAAAATCTTGGCCGTATTTATTAAAGAGTGAACTGCCAGAAACCATTGACTTTAGAATTGAAACAATCGGCGGACTCACATTTGTCCGAGCCCTCAATGTGCTTCTTGATTTTCCAGATGAAGATTTATTAATACTTCATTTTGGAACATCCATCGGTTGGCCAGTACCCGTTGTGAAGTATGGACACAGATTTGGTATCGACTTCACTTCGGAATTTGGACTTCATCAACCGGCCTTTCGCAGTAAGAAATTTCTCCGAAAGATTAATCAAAGTTTTCGGATGCGAGTGAGAAACTCCATTAAATATGTTCTCTTCGGACTTGGTCTATATAAGTCGAGAATCAGCAGGCGCGAGATCGTTGATCAAATTGATGCCGTGGTTCACCTCGCTTCGAAGCAGAGCAAAAGAATTATGTGGGTGCAGCATCAAGCCTTGCAAAACCGTCGGATTTTTGTCGAAAGGCGTAGTTATCAGAAGTACTACAAAGAGATTATTTCTGCCTTAGAGAAATATGAGTCTCCAAACTTCGCTTTGGTAACGCTGCCTGATGAATTTTTGGTGCAGGAAAACTATCTCCTTGATTGTATTCATTTGAGCGAAGAGGGCCATCGCAAATTAGTAGAGATATTAAGGGCGGCCTTTAGGAAGTTTTATAGCTACCCTGAGGCTTGACTAACTTATTCCTAGCGTTGCCTGGCAGCGGGGTCTTTGGCTCAGTTTTACAGCAACGGACTATTAATCAGTTGGCCTTCAGTTCGAGCCCGACAGGGACCACTTTCTTGCTCAAAACCTTTTGGATATCGCCTCACCCTCAATTAGACTACGGGTTCAGAATCATTACATTGAGCTGGAGCCATGTTTAACCTGAAGTCACCCCTATTCACCCGAGTAAGTCGGTGGGTGGTTGGTGTCCGATTGAGACGGCAACTCGCAATAATTCTTATTCTTCCACTCATTTCTTTTTCGAATCCTGACTCAGCTTCCGCGAGTTACAGCGGAACCGGATTCCAAACAACAATAGGCGGAAGAGTTGTAGATTTTGCGTCAGGAGGGTTGGGCGACTTTTTGGTGAACGATTCATCAATGATTGGCACTTCTGGCCAAAACCACGGTGATCCATTTGATGGTGGGTTGTATGCCGATATTTGCTCGGATGATGCCTGTACTGGAACTTCATTTGTTAGTTCGGGAAGCGCTACGTACACCCAATATTCCGGAGTTGGAACTGCTAACACAACTGCAAGAACCTACGTTGGTGCCGCACAAACGATTAGTGGTCTAAGCGTTACCGCAAGCTATAAGTTTTCAGCGACACACGCAGCGACTCGAATGCTCATAAATGTTACAAATAGTTCTGGCTCATCTATCTCGCGAAAAATTCGATTCCGTTCAAATCTTGGTTCGGACGGAGGCTCACGCCTTGTTTATGACAGTAATCGACAAACAATTGGAAGCTATTGGACGGCAACTTCTAATACATCATTTGGCAGCGGCGTTTTATGGACAATCACAACTGATGCTACGGCCAATGCATCTTCAGTCGGAAGTGACCCGGTGATGTCGTTTGTGTACGGAGAATCCGGAGCTAGCTTGAGCCCATTTTATGTTGGTTCTGACTCTGGTATTGACAATGTCGTCGGCGCTTATTCGGTAGTCGTTCCTGCAAACTCAACTAGATCGGTGATGTTGGTTTGGGGAATGGGCGCAATATCATCAACCTCAAATATTTTGTCTGACGCCTACAACGGCGTTATAGCCAATTTAGTTACGTGGAATAAATTGCCAGCGGACTTAAAGTCAGATCTCTCTTCCACTCAAACAGGCCAAATACTCAACTGGAATATTGGCCCTGCCCTGACTAACTCCGCTGGGCCTTCATATTCAGTCACAGCAGGGGTCCCTTTTACTGACACCGTAACGGCAACTGGCGGAACTGGCCCTTATACAATTCTTTTCAATCCATCAACGACGGGCATCTCATTTAATAACACGGACAAAGTGATTACAGTTAATGTGAGCACTCCTGCAACTGTTCAAGAAACACTTACCGTAACTGACAGCCAATCAAAATCTTCCACCCTTACCTTAACAATTAGGATTAACTCTCCGCCTAGTGCATCGATGTCTAATTCAACGATTGCCACAACTTTAGGTCGAGCAGCTGCTGAAACACTTACTGTAACTGGTGGAACTACAAGCTCAACTGGTGGCACCAGAAACTTTGTTTTTACTCGGCAAAGTTCAAGCGTGCAAGCGGGCATCACTCTTGATACATCTACTGCTAGTTCTGGTAGTGCAGTGCTGCGTGTAGCAACAACAGGTGTATTACCAGGTACTTATACCGAAACTGTTACCGCACGTGACAATGTTGGAGCAACTACAGTTTCTGTATTCACCGTTGTCGTTAATCCTGCGCCGACACTTGCAGGATCTAGGACGGTAAGCGGTGGAACTCTTTCAACTACGGTCGGCGTAGCTACATCTGAAACCATTACCGTTACAGGTGGAACCGGGAACAAGACATTCACCCTTACTCAGGGCGCTACCGCAAGCGCGGGTATAACTCTCGATACTTCCACTGCTAATTCAGGATTTGTTGTACTGCGCGTTGCGAATAACGTAGTCGCAAATACTTATCTTGAAACTATTACCGCAACCGATACTCGCGGAAGTGTTGTAACTTACTTCTTCCGAGTTACCGTGAATCCAGTCATCACTATTGGTAGTGCGACTACTTCGACATTTGCAACGCCATCTGGCACCGCAGCAACAAATACATTGACGGTAGCCGGTGGAACAACTCCTCGAACTATGACGCTTACAAGTTCTCCGCCAAATGCCGGAATTACTTTATCGACTGGTGGCTCTGGCCAAGCGGTACTAAACATTTCCGCAACTGTCGCAGCAGCAACGTACATTGAAACAATTACAGTTACTGATGCTGTTGGCGCAGTAGCTACGCACGTTGTCACCCTAACTGTATCTGGACCAATTCGCTTTGATTCAACTAACGTAACAACAATAAATACCAGCTTCGGAAGGGCTGCCTCAACAGTCTTAGCGACGCAAAGTGGAAATACAGGAAAAACCTTCACTAAGGTTTCAGTCTCGAGCCCATCTTCTCCAGGAATTACTCTGGATACATCAACTGCTAGCAGCGGCTATGTCACGCTCAACGTAAGCGCATCAACTGCAATTGGTACATACCTTGAAAGCATCACCGTTGTTGACTCATCAAATTCACGCGCAACGACCGTTGTAACAATAAATGTAAACCCGTCACCAGTAATCTCTTTTGAGAGTTCAACGGCAGGGAGCAACTTTACAAGCTTAACGATGAGCACTGGTAACTATGTAACACTACCTGCCAGCACCGCATGGCAATTGGGAAGTACATACACGATTGAGTGGTGGCAGTATCAAACAGATACTCAACAATATCCACGCGTCTTTAAAGTGGGCGGACTTGAAGTAAGTCTTGAAGGTGGCACCTTCTATTACTGGGTGAGTGGTGCGCGAGTAATGAACTCAATTGGAACTCTTAATGTAAAGAATAAATGGGTTCACTTTGCGATCGTGAGTCGAAACAACAGCGTCACTGTTTACCAGGATGGGGTTGCTTTAAAAGCTGCACAAACGCTTCCGACTGTTAACTCCTCAGTTGTGCCATCTAATTCGCTGTTTTGCTTAGCCACACAGTGCAATAACACGGGTTTCTCTACCTTCGGTGGGCAAATCACAAACTTTC
>JAIXYD010000103.1 GCA_027490415.1 Streptomycetaceae bacterium | reverse complement strand
TATGACGTTCTCGTCCTCGAACTCTCAAGTTTTCAACTCCACTGGTTACAGCGAGCAGAGTTTGTGGCTGCAGCGATTCTAAATATTGCAGACGATCACACCGATTGGCATGGAAGTTTTGAGAATTACGCCCAAGCAAAGCTTTCAATTCTTGACCGCTCTTTGACGGCAATACTTAACGGTGATGATAAAGAAGTAGTTGCACGAACAACTCATTGGAACGGTCGCAAAGTCTTTTATTCACTGGATACACCGGGTCCTGGAGAAATTGGTGTTGTCGAAGAACTTCTAGTTGATCGCGCATTCGTGTCAGATCCCCAAGAGGCATCGATGATCGCCGAGCTCGTTGATATCAAGCCCACCGTTCCGCATAATGTTTCTAACGCCTTGGCGGCGGCAGGTTTGGCTCGGACTGTAGGTGCAACCCACGAAGCAATCGGTAAAGCGCTCTCTGAGTTCGCCCTGGGGCGCCACCGCATTGAAGTGGTTGCAGAGAAGGATGGAATCACGTGGATTGATGATTCCAAAGCAACCAATCCGCATGCTGCAGCTGCATCAATACTTTCGGCGCTTTCGGTTATCTGGATTGCGGGCGGACTGGCAAAGGGTGCAGATGTCAGTGCTTTAGTTGCACGTGCACACCCGCGCATCAAAGCTGCAATTCTGATTGGAACAGATCGAGAACTCTTTGCGGCGGCGTTTGCAGAGCATGCCCCTCACGTGAAGGTCATTTCAGTAGACCCTGCTGCTGATTATCAACGAGGCGGTGTATCTAATTCTTTTATGGAGGCTATCGTCGCAGCAGCACAGTCTTGCGCGGTTGAGGGAGATACAGTTCTACTTGCACCTTCATGCGCCTCGATGGACCAGTTCATTTCGTATGCCGATCGTGGCGATAGATTTACTGATGCGGTACGGAAGGCTTTGAAATGAGTAAATCGCCGACAAAAAGCAAGTTGCTAAATCCTGCAGCCCCATTTTATGGATTAGTGATTTCAACGGGATTGCTGTCAATCATTGGCCTCATTATGGTTTTCTCGGCTTCATCGATCTACTCCTTAGATACTAAGGGTTCCTCCGTAGCTATCTTTATTCGCCAACTTATATTTTTGGCTTTCTGTTTTCCTATGGCTATTTTTCTATCACGCCTCTCTCTGGATCGCTGGAAGCAACTAGCTAAATTTGGTTTGGTAATTTCAGTCATCCTTCTTCTCATTGTACGAATCCCTGGCATAGGAAAATCTGTCAATGGAAACCAAAACTGGATCTCACTTAAGGTTGTTGATGTTCAACCAAGTGAGCTGGCAAAGTTTCTCTTGATTCTGTGGGCCTCACAATTACTCGCATCTCGACTCAATGCTGGATTCATGAGAGTCAATGTCCTTGCCTTGATTGCACCGGGATTTATTCTCGCTAGCGCTCTTGTGATGTGGGGTCGCGATCTCGGTACAGCATCTGTCCTCATGGCCATTCTCGGAGGCCTGCTCTTCTTGTCAGGAATTCCGCTGCGCCTGGTAGGGACCCTTACTGCAACCGCGGCGGTGGCGATTGGTTTCTTCATTGCAACTACTCAATATCGTGCGGCTCGCTGGAGTGTTTTTCTTAATCCATTCGATCCTGCTCAATACAAAAATGAAGGATGGCAGCCTGCACATAGTCTCCTTGGACTCGCAAGTGGTGGGATCTTTGGAGTTGGTCTGGGAGGAAGTCGGCAAAAGTGGGGCAATCTTCCGGAAGCTCATACGGACTTCATTTTTGCTGTCATCGGTGAAGAACTCGGTTTGCTCGGTACGCTTTTTATTCTGCTACTACTTGGAACTTTAATCTACTGTTCACTTCGAATTGCAATGCGATCAGCTGACTCGTTTACAAGATTTGCATGTGCAGGAATTGCTTCATGGATTGCAATTCAGACAGTTCTAAATATTGGATCTGCCGTGAGTTTACTTCCGGTTGTCGGCGTGACTTTGCCGCTACTTTCCTACGGTGGCTCTGCTCTCATTGCGACCTACTTGGGAATTGCATTTATCGCTTCGAGTGCGCTGCGAGACCCAGATACTCAATCAGAGGTTAAAAGGTTTGTTTCACAAAGGTTGCATCGATAAATGAAATCCAGAAAAATCATCTTGGCAGGAGGCGGTACAGCAGGTCACATACAGCCAGCTCTAGCGGTTGCACGTTTGTGGCAGCAGTCGCATCCGAGTGATCAGATAGTTTTTTTAGGAACATCCTCTGGTCTAGAGACTCGACTTGTTCCAGAGGCAGGTTTTGAACTTCAACTCATCACACGCGTCCGAGTTCCACGCTCTCTCTCCCTGGACCTCATCAAAGTTCCGAGTTTGCTGCGCCGTTCAATTCGCGAATCAAAAGATTTTCTCAAGGATGCTGACCTTCTCATCGGCTTTGGTGGGTACGTCTGCGCGCCTGCATATCTGGCAGCCGCCTCACTCAAAGTTCCGATTGTTATCCACGAAGCAAACGCCAAACCTGGATGGGCGAACCGACTTGGAGCGCGATATAGCGATGCGCTTGCGGTAGGAACTCCAGTGACTAAGGGATCCTTTGCACAGGCTTTGATCACCGGTCTTCCACTGCGCGATGACATTGCTTCGATTTTAGCGAGCCATCGCAGCGCCAATGAAGCTGAGTGGAACATAATAAGAAGCAAAGCTAAGAGTGATTTAGGAATTAACCCCACGAATAAAGTGGTCTTAGTCTTTGGTGGGTCACAAGGTTCGCAGGCGCTCAATAGCGTCATCGAAAACACACGCAGATTAATAAATGATAAACCCATCACCATTGTGCATTCAGTGGGAGGCGCTAACGCTCTGCCAGAAAGTGATGCCAGCTACCGGGCTTATTCATATATCGACGATATGGCGACTGCTTACCTCGCCTCCGATCTCGTAATCGCACGAAGCGGTGCCATCACCTGCTCTGAGGTACGAGCCCTTGCAAAATATGCTCTCTTTATCCCTCTTCCTATTGGAAACGGTGAGCAATCCGTAAACGCACATCATCTCGTCGAAGCAGGAAGAGCTCGTGTGCTCGATCAAAAATCTTTCACTCCAAGCTGGCTACTCGATAACATGGAGGTTATGTTGGCCGAGAGTGAGCAAGCAACCAGTCTTCCTGACTTTTCGGATCTTGATGCCGCTGCAAAAATTCTGGCCTTGGCGCAGTACCAACTCGACCAGAGCGAAAGATAGAAGATGAACCACGCGACACTCGATCAGTGGTTAGGCAAGCGGATTCATTTTATTGGAATCGCTGGCGCTGGAATGAGTGGCTTGGCTCGGATTGCACTCTCGCATGGACTTTCAATATCTGGAAGTGACTCCAAGGATTCCTCTGTAGTACTGGCGCTGCGTACACTCGGTGCACAGGTGCAAATCGGACATGATGCCGCGCATCTTCAGGGCGTGGATATCGTGGTGTACTCAAATGCGATTGCTAAAAGTAATCCAGAAATAAGACGAGCACTCGAATTAGATATTCCATTATTGACAAGAGCTCAAGCACTTGCAGTTCTTATGTCGACAAGCAAGAGCCTTGCCGTCGCTGGAACACACGGCAAGACAACAACGTCATCGATGCTTACGGTTGCACTTCAAGCATGCGGAACAGATCCTTCTTTTGCAATTGGTGGAACACTCACTGCGTCGGGATCAAATGCGCATCGTGGCACTGGAGAGTTTTTTGTTGCCGAAGCAGACGAGTCTGATGGCTCTTTCTTGGAGTACCGTCCGTTCGGCGCAATAGTTACAAATGTGGAACATGATCACGTTGATTTCTTTGCTACTGAAGAATCAGTCATGGAAATCTTCACCGAGTTTGCCCAATCAATTAACCCGCAGGGCTTCTTTATCTATTGCAAGGATGATCCTGGCGCGGAGAAAATCGCAGCAAAAGAATTTGGCGCAACAAAAATTTCCTACGGTATGCATGAGAGTGCTGATTTGCTTATCGACAATATAAAGCTATTGCCGGGAGGCTCAACGGCGCGGGCCTTATGGAAGGGCAGATCCGTGGGAACGATCGAATTGCACGTTCCGGGCCATCACAATTTACTTAATGCAGCTGCTGCACTTGCGATGGGGCTTTGCCTCGGCCAACCAGCTGCTGCGCTACTGGAAGGCTTGGCATCATTCCAGGGCGCGGGCCGTAGGTTTGAATTGAAGGCGAGTGTTGCTGGAATTCGAGTGATCGATGACTACGGTCACCATCCGACAGAAATCGATGTCACCTTGACTGCTGCCCGACGTTACGCAGGAGATGGTCGCGTCCTTGTTATCTTTCAGCCACATCGTTACAGCCGAACCCAGGCATTTCTCGAACAATTCGCTCAGACTTTAGATCTGGCAGACCTTGCAATTCTTTTGGAGATTTACCCAGCGAGCGAGAAACCCATAGTGGGCGTGAGTGCATCTCTGATTGCACAGAAGATGAAGCATGGAAAGTTTGTTCCTAATTTCTTGGAAGCTTCGGAAGAGATTATTTCGATGGCTAAGCCTGGAGATGTCATCCTTACCCTAGGAGCTGGAGATGTGAACTCATTAGCTCTGATAATTGCTCAAGGTCTTGAACGTCGATTCGAAACTCAGTCTTTGAAGTAATGTCAGTGAACCCACGAAAGTTTTTATCACCTCGACTAGCGCTGATGGCGTTAGTGATCACACTGCT
>JAIXYD010000209.1 GCA_027490415.1 Streptomycetaceae bacterium | reverse complement strand
ACTCGTTACAGACTTTATCGCTGCATGGACGAAGGTTATGAACGCCGATCGTTTCGATGTGAAGGCTTAATCGCTAACCATCTCTTTCGTTCGCTCTCGGGCAGTCTTTCGATGGAATACCGAAGGGCTGTCCGTGGCATTTCTGGGGCATTTTCCTTAAGGAAAGATCTCAACAAATAAGGATCGCGCTTTCCCATTTCGCGCAGCATCCAGCCGACAGCTTTATGAATTAAATCATGGTCATCATTGAGTAGCTTTTCTGCAATGAGGACGGTCGGTCCAGTAATTCCTTTACGTAAGAAGGCAAATGTAAAGATAATTGCTGTTCTGCGTTGCCACAGATTTTTGCTGCGCGCTAGCTTTTCGAGAATTTCCATATGATCGGGCTGATCAATGAGGTAATCACCAATAATCGGTGCAGAGACATCAACAAGATCCCAATTATTTACATGGCCAGCACGCAACATCTTCATGAAAAAAGTGAAGATCTTCTTTCGGGAAGCAGCATCTTTATCTCGCTTGTAGCGAAGAGTGAGAATAATCAGCGCACAGAGGCGCTCTTCATGAATCGGAGATGTGATTACCTTTTCGAGTTCAGAAAATGGTAGATCAATGTATTTCTTTGCCACTAAGCGCGAATCCGGGACTATAACCCCGATAAAAACATCACCCTCACCGTATCCGCCGGGGAAAGCTTTAAAGAAGTGCGCAAGGTCTGCCGATCTACCTTTTCTTGCCAGCGCATGAAGGTCTTTAACAAGACTCATTGCGAAACGATCCAGCGCTGAAATTCACCACCACTGAATTCATAAATCTTCACAGACTTTCGCTTGTAGATAGCAGTGAAGTCCTTTCCACCCTTAAATCGCATTGTCCCTAGGAGGACTACATAAGGAATCGCTGTACCTGGTGAACGGACGCCCCGCAATACGTCAGGGCTCCATGGGTTGGCTGCCTCTGTGGTCGAAACTAAATCAGAGGCATTAGCCGTAGGGTTTGAATGAAGTGCAAAAATTCGTTCGCGTAGAGAGAGTTTGAGAACCAGTTGATTGTTTTCTTCAATAACTCGAGCCAACTTACTCTTCCTTTCGTCTTTTGTTCTGCCTCAGTAGAAATATACCGCCCGCAATAACCATGGTGACGAGGTAAAGCAGCTGGGCACCTCGCCCCGATGCAATATTTTCTTCGGATGGCGAATCGGAAATCGGCGCTTCAGACGTGACGGCTATAGGTTCAGGTTGCGAAATGGCTGTTACTTCAGAGGTACTAAATGGAATTACTCCGGAGATTGGATGGCCATCGGCTGAGACGACTCGATATGAAAGTTCGTACTTTCCTGCCGGATAAGTTCCAGCAGGAACTGAGCCAACGATGTCTGGGCCTGAAATGTTTACCTCGAGTGCAGAATCTTCTCCAGAGTCGACGTAATTGAGTTGGAGAGTGTTTACCTGTTCGCCTTCGATCTCGATGAGATCTTCATTGAAGGTTAGAGTCATTTCTTGGGAAATCTGATCCAGAATCTGCCCCGCAGAGGGATCCGAACTCATCAAGCGTGAGTGAGCATTGGCAGTACTCAATGAAGTAATCAAAATGCTCAGGAGAAATGATGCGACCAAAAACCTCTTAGATTGAATTGTCATTACCCTTGCCTTCCTTGCAATACAACAGATACGTGAACGATCTGACCAACCTCAATCTTCTCACCCAATCGGACCACATTTTTAATTGGTAGTAGATAAACATCGTCTTTTGGAATAAGCGAAGTTGTAAATTCAGTTTCTCCGATTTCACCTATGACGGGGATTACACCCCAGCCATAACTGAGTTCAGAAGCACGCTCTTTAATCATCGCGCTCTCCGCTACTGGGGTAGATATGAAGTAATACGGGGCTGGGCCGCGCCATTCAAACATCTCGCCTTTGAAGTTGATCCTCTCCGAAGTACTCATTTACTTACTCGAGTCGACCAGACTCCCAAGATCACAACGGGAATCGAAGCAAAGAAGCAAAGCCAACCGTAATTCAAGAAACCGATGATCAGGCCGGCAATTGCACCACCTGCTGCACCCATCAAGTTCATCACCAGGTCACTCGTGCCTTGAGATGACGGACGCATCTCATCATCGACGGAACTAGAGAGCAGCGCAGATCCGGCGATCAGAGTGCAAGACCATCCAAGGCCAAGAAAGAACAAGCCAATACCAAGCTGAATCGCGTTGCCAGCTGCTGCTGTTCCTGAAACTACAGTTGAAATCAATAAAAGCGCCACACCAATTTGTATGACCGCAACTCGGCCGAGTTTGTCAGTGAAGTACCCGACAAGAGGGGAGAAGGCATACATTCCAAGGACGTGGATACTGATAACGAGACCTATTACTTGCAAAGTTACGTCAACGTGCTTCATGTGCACGGGAGTCATCACCATGACAGCAACCATTACTAGATGCCCGATTGCAATTGATGAGATCGCAAGCAAAGCAGCAGGATGGCTTTTAATATGCGCAAAAGTCTCCTTAAATGTTTTCTTGATGACTGTTCCGGCTGCATGAGCATCTTTATGTGCCGTCAGATAAGGATCTGGGCGAAGAAAGAGAAAAATCACAACGACTGCTAATCCAAGAGTGATAGCGCTGACGATATATGGACCGACAAGGCTAGGCAGTCCAAAACTTTCTGCAATTCTTCCAGATGGCTCCATAAGGTTAGGTCCAGTGACTGCGCCAATAGTTGAACCCCACACAACAAGAGATAACTGTTTTGCACGGTTTTCTTCAGTCGCGAGATCAATTGCAGCGAATCGAGCTTGATAGCCAGAGGCAGATGCCGCACCTACAAGAAAAGATCCCAAGAGCATGAGATAAATGTTTTTTGTTGATCCTCCGGTGATAGCAATTACAGAACCGATCAGGCCGGTGATTAACCCTGCAGATAGTGCAAGTCTGCGGCCTCCGCTATTTGTTAATCGTGCTAAGGGGAGCGCCATCGCCGCCGCGCCTAAAACGGAGAAAGTTTGGGCAAGACCGGCAAGCGTTTCTGAATCTGTAATTGATGCAACAAGAAGGGAACCTGCAGCAACTGTGCCAGCAACTCCAACGCCATTAAGGACCTGAGCTGTAATCAGGGTCTTTACGATCCGAGATTGGTGCACATCTTTTTGCTGAAGGGAGCCCATGGACTTGAGTCTATGGCAGAGCCAGGACCTCATGCCTGCAGGCAGCCCCGTTCATGATTTGAAAAAAGAAATAGATCTGCTATATTTTGCCTATACCCCTAGGGGTATACAGTTTCGTTGAATTTAATCGTGCCGGTGGGCACAGAGAGAGGTATGAAAATGTGTTCACGTGTTACATGCGATCGTTGTAAAAAGGCTACATGGTCAGGCTGTGGTCAGCATATTGATGAAGCGCTCGCCGGTGTTGCCGAACAAGATCGCTGCACCTGCTAATGATATCAACCGAATATATAAAGAGCAGATGGTGAATTAATGCCTACTAAGAATAAAGCACATGTTCTAGAAGATGCCGAGCAGCTCGATGCTGTGCTTAAGCGAATGAAGCGCGCACAGGGGCAAGTTGCTGCAGTTGTGCGCATGCTCGAAGAGGGACGCAGCTGCGAAGATGTAGTCCATCAAATGGCAGCAGTTGGCAAGGCAGTCAATACCGCCGCATTCACATTGATCTCAGCAAGTTTGAAAGAGTGCCTCATTGAAGATGGGCGCAATCAAGCTGAAACCACTGAAAAATTACAAAAGCTCTTTCTGAGCTTGGCATAGGGAGAAAAGTGAAAAGAGTTATTTCAGCAGTATTTGCATCAGCGTTGCTACTTTCCGGTTGCTCATCGAGTAACTCAGCAGTTACAGATCTTGCAGCAACAGAGTTTATTAGCCAAACGCAGGCAGCTGGCGTGGTTGTCATTGATGTGCGCACCCCAGGAGAGTTCAGCGAAGGGCATCTAGTTGCAGCCTTAAATATTGATGTTCAATCTAGTTCATTTGAAAGCGAAATTGCTTCGCTAGACAAAAGCGCAACCTATGCACTTTATTGCCGTAGCGGTAACCGTTCTGGTGTTGCGGCAGAGATCATGGCAGAGGCAGGGTTTACAAAGATACTGAATGCAAAGGTTGGATTTGTAGATCTCGTTCAATCCGGAGCCATCCCAGCATGACATCAATCGTAATAATCGGTGGAGTAGCAGGCGGAATGTCGGCTGCAACGCGACTTCGCCGCTTAGATAACACAGCAGAAATTGTTGTCCTTGAAAAGAGCGGCTATGTCTCATATGCGAATTGTGGTCTCCCATACTTCGTTGGCGGCGTAATCGAAGAGGAAGAGAATCTTTTGCTTCAAACCCCTGAAAGTTTGCACGACAGATTTAGACTCGATGTTCGAGTTAACTCAGAAGTTATCTCCATAAATCGCGCAAATAAAAGCGTTAAAGTTAAGAATCTGATCTCCGGAGAGATTAACGACGTCGCATACGACAAATTAGTCTTGAGTCCTGGAGCATCAGCGATAGTTCCAACTCTTCCTGGTATTGAGCGTGGGTTAACTTTGCGCACCGTTGAGGATGTTGAGCGCATGGTCATTCAGGTGGCCGCTAAGCCAACGAGTGCAGTTGTGATCGGTGGAGGATTTATCGGTGT
>JAIXYD010000085.1 GCA_027490415.1 Streptomycetaceae bacterium | reverse complement strand
TCATATGTCATCAAGCGGATAACATCCTCAGCATCTTCAGGCTCCATCAAATCAATGAGAACTTGTGCCCGCTCTTCTCCAACTTCGCGAAGTAGATCCGCTGCATCGTCAGGATCCATTTCACCGAGTACATCCGCGGCACGTTCACCCTCAAGTTCACTGAGAAGAGCTACACGTTCAGCCTCATCCATCTCTTCAAGAACATCTGCCAATCTCTCATCATCTAGTGCGCGTGCAACTTCCACTCGACGCTTGGGAGCTAAATCTTGAATGACGGCAGCTAAATCTGCTGCACGCAAATTACTGAGAGTTGAAAGTAGATTTGAAGTTCCTTGCTCATTCTCGGCTGCCGCAAATCCCTGAATTTCTTCCCATGCAACAGTTGATGTTGCACCTTTGCGTCGAATTCCACGTCCTCGCTTCATGATGTGTACCCGAGTGATAAGCCAATCGCCAGTGCGATTCTGTTCCATACCAAGGTCCTCAACAAGCACAGGTTCGCTATTTTCAATGAGCGTCACAGAGCGATCTAACATATCTCCAAGTACCAGAATCTCACCCGCGCGTGATTCAAAGCGACGCATATTCACGAGCCCAGTGATAACAACTGTTCCTGACTCAATCGATGTAACGCGAGTAATTGGAACAAAGACGCGGCGTCGTAGCGGAACTTCAACAATCAAACCAAGAATTCGAGGTGGTTGGTTATTTGAGCGCAGGGTCGCAACAGCGTCTCTGACCTTACCAACCGGATCACCATTCGGATCGAAAACTGCTGTTCCAGCTAATCTGGCGAGAAACACTCGACTGGAGATGTTTGCGCTCATAGACGAATTGTATACGGCTTGCACACATCAGATACCGTTGCCCTATGTCCTCGATTGAGAACCACACGGCGATACCTGAGCGTCCAGATCTCATTCGTTTAGGTCTAGGAATCATCGGCATCGGCACTTCCGGACCATTGATTGCAATGAGCGCGATGCCTATCGTCACTTTGATCTTTTGGAGGAATCTAGGTGGAGCTCTCTTCACTCTTCCGTTTGCCATACGTGATTTGATTTCTAAAGATCGACATCATAGAAAAGCTATAGCTCTCTCGGCTCTCTCTGGTTTTATTCTTGCTCTCCACTTCATTGGTTTCTTTATTGCAATGCGCTGGACAACTGTGGCTGCAGGTACAGCTCTTGTTGCTCTTCAGCCCATATTTGCCGCACTCTTTGTACGCATGCTCGGCGGAAACATTCCTTCGAGGGCTTGGTTGGGAATGGGAGTCTCTTTTGTCGGCGTGCTGATGATTTCAGGAGTTGATCTATCAATTTCCTGGCTTGCATTTAAAGGTGATGTTGCGGCGATAATCTCGGCCGCACTTGCAGCGGTCTACATGTTGCTTGGTTCCAGGGCACAGAAAGAGATTGGCACACATAGTTACACCACAATCTGCTACTTCGTTTGCGCAGTGACAGCTTTACCTATGGCACTTGTCATGGGAGTAGAAGTCATTCACTTTGAGAAAAATGAGTGGTTAATTCTGTTAGGCCTCATCGCTGGGGCACAGATTCTGGGTCACTCAATGTTTAATGCTGCCCTTAAACGTGTGTCACCCGCGATTGTTTCGCTGATCGTTTTCTTTGAAGTTCCAGTCAGCACACTCCTTGCAATCTGGTGGCTAGATCAAAAACCACCGATTGCTTTGATTCCAGGAATAATTGTCATCCTCACTGGGTGCATACTTGTAGTACTAAGAACTCGGCCGACTGAGGTGATGATCGACGAATGATTGATTTACATACTCATACCAACAACAGCGACGGTACAGATACACCTCATGCACTGATCAATAAAGCTCTCTCAGAGGGAATCACGGTGCTCGGAGTCACCGATCACGACACAACATCTGGTTGGCAAGATGCGATTGCCGCACGGCGAGCACATCTCTCTCTTGTACTTGGAGCTGAAATTTCTTGTCTGACTGATGACGGCGTTGCCGTGCACATGCTCGGACTTCTCTTTGATGGTGAGAATTCATTGATGCAGACCATGCTTGAAGAGTCTCGTGATTCAAGGCTTCCGCGGATGCGTCGAATGACTGAGATGTTGACTGCAGATGGAATTGATATCTCTCTCGAAGAAGTTTTTGCGGCTATGCCTGAAGGCGCAACACTAGGTCGCCCACACCTGGCGGATGCTCTCGTTGCAAAAGGTCACGTTGCTAGCCGAGATGAAGCGTTCACAGATCTCTTACATAATGATTCAAAGTATTACGTCACCCATATTGCACCGACGCCTGAAGATGCCATCAAAGTAATTCGTGAAGCTGGGGGAGTTGCGGTCATTGCACACCCATTTGCAACACGACGAGGCCAAACACTTTCTGCGATGAGTTTTCCCTCTTTGATTGCTGCAGGACTTAATGGCGTAGAAGTTGACCACCGCGATCACTCTTCTGTTGAACGCGATCAGTTACGCGGCTTAGCGCGTGATTTTGGACTCGTTGTTACGGGTGCCAGTGATTATCACGGCACGGGAAAGCTTAACTCGATAGGCGAAAACCATACAGATCCTGCAGAATGGGCACGCCTTGAATCGATGGCAAATGCTCGAAGGGTAGTTACAGAATGAATTTGACCGAAGTAAGTGCACTGACTTTTGCAGTGCAATCTTTTGTCACTCTATTAGTGATTATGGATCCACCAGGAGCGACTCCAGTGTTTTTGGCACTCGTCGCAGATAAATCGCCAAGAGAGCGAATTCGCTTGGCTTGGCAGGCTGCCCTCATTTCACTTGTAGTAATTACAACCTTTGCACTCTTTGGACAATTCGTTCTTGATTACATGAAAGTTTCAATGGAAGCCCTACAGGCTGCCGGTGGACTTCTTCTTCTCTACGTCTCGCTACAACTTCTGACCGGAAGAATTGAAGAAATTGATGCTTCGACAAATAAAAATGTTGCACTCGTTCCGCTAGGAACCCCACTACTGGCAGGCCCTGGCGCAATCGTTGCCACGATGATCTTTGTGAAGCAGGTGGATTCCACATCATTTGCTGTGGGTTTAACTGCTGCCGTAGTAGCAGTTCATCTCATCATCGCCCTTGTTCTCATGGCTTCGACCAAAATCCTTAGCGTTATTAAGGATTCTGGCGTCACTCTAGTAGCGCGAATCGCAGGACTCTTACTGGCAGCAATCGCAGTTCAGATGCTCGCCGATGCAATCAAGATTCTTTCGGCCTAGATCTATGTCCTACGATCCACTCGGCATTTACAACCCCGAAAGTGTTGTTTGGAAAGTTCATAGCGATCCCTCCATGCTAGTTGGCGGAATCCGAGCACTCTTTCAACAAGCGCTCCATCCTGTTGCAATGGCAGGCGTTGCCACACACTCGAATTTTCGTGAAGATGCTTGGGGAAGATTGCAAAGAACCGGTGATTACGTAACCACTCTCACTTTCGGTTCTACCGAACAAGCACTTGAACTTACATCTCGCGTTCGTAGAGTACATACAAAACTAGGTTTAGATAATCCACACGAGTTGCTTTGGGTGCATATGGCAATGGTTGATTCTTTTCTCGACGTCGCTTTTCGCTCGGGGATGGCTCTCAGTGCTGAAGATAAGGACCTATACATATCCGAAATGGTTGAGTTTGCTGTACTTGTAGGAATTCCTCGTGGTGATGTACCAACAACGCTGTCCCAACTTAAAGAGTATTTCAAAACTATTGCACCAGAACTTGTTGCCTCCGATGATGCAAAACGTGCAGCAATATTTCTTACCTTGCCGCCACTTCCGACTGTTGTTCGCTTTGCCACGCCAGCAGCTCCTGCCTGGGCGGCACTGAGTGCACTCGCTGCGGCAAGTCTGCCTCGCTGGGCTCGTGATCTCTATGGATGGCCCACCCTTCCTGCACAAGAATTGGCGACCAATCTCTCATTACTTGCAACACGAAAATCTCTCTCACTCATTCCGTCTGCATTCATAGCACCTCCGATATTCCATGAGGGTGTTCGACGTTGGCAGAGCCAATCGGTGAATGCATGAGCCCCAAGGTTGTAGCAGTTGCAAATACTGCAGGAGGAAGTGCCAAGACAACGATTGCTCACGCACTTTCTGCGGCAGCGGTTGAGTATGGGAAAAAGACTCTACTTATTGATTGCGACCCAAAGGCATCACTCACTTTTCGAGTAGGTCGCGAAGGCACACGACTTACTTTGGCAGATTTTCTATCTGGAACTTCAATTCGCAGTGAAGATTTAGACTCTCACGCGGAACGCTTTGACTTTATCGCCGCTGACTCTCGAGTTGGCAATGGTTTCACTGGCCAGGATCTGAAGAAACTCTTCGAGAAGTTACCCAAGGATTATGACCTTGTATTCATTGATACCCCCAGTGATATCAATGCAAGCTTGAAAGCAGCTCTTGATGTTGCAGATTTGGTAATTGCCCCATATTCCAACACCCTGCATCATCTTCGAGGAGTCACTCAGATCTCCAAACTATCTGGTGATACGCCGGTCAAACTTCTACAAATAGGTACAAACTCCAAGCCAGCTAAAGAATTCTCATACTGGGAACATCTAGATGGTTTTTGCAGCACTGCCAAAGAAATTGAATCAGCGGCAGAGACAACCTCAAGTGTTCTTAGCTATGCCAAGAACTCAGTAGTTGCTGGCCAACTCAGAGAGTGCGCATATAGCGTGCTCGAAGAACTAAGTTTGGATTAAGAAGAGAACTTTTTAGTACGTACTCGCTCGCGCTTTTGACGGGTCGGAGCGACGCTTTCACTCTTCTCGTTCTTCTCGCTCTTCTCACGTACAGGTGTTGCCTTGCGTGGCTTATCCATGCGCCCAGTTGAACCAGCAGGAATTTTCATGATCTCGTAGAGATGTTCCGATGAAGAGTAGGTTTCAACTGGTTCAGGTAATCCGAGCTGAAGAGCCATGTCAATCATCTTCCAGCGTGCAAGATCATCCCAATCGACAAAGGTGAGAGCAATACCGTCTGCACCGGCACGCGCCGTACGACCGATACGGTGAACATAAGTTTTCTCATCTTCAGGGCATTGGTAATTAATTACGTGTGTAATTCCATCAATATCAATTCCTCGAGCAGCAACATCAGTTGCAATGAGCACATCTGACTTACCACCCTTGAATTCATTGAGCGCTTTTTCACGTGCGGCTTGTCCCATATCGCCGTGCAAGGTTGCAGCGCGGAAACCACGTTCGATCAAGTCATCGGAAGTTTTTTGGCATGCTCTCTTTGTCCGGCAGAAAACAATTGTTGGGCCACGACCTTCTGCTTGCAGGACTCGAGCAAGCATTTCGATCTTATCCATTGCATGAGCGCGAACAACGTGTTGTTCAATGCGGGAGACCACATTTCCTTCATCTTGTGAATCCTGTGTACGAATATGTACAGGCTGGTTCATAAATTTGCGAGCGAGCGCGATGATGTCCCCAGGCATTGTTGCTGAGAAAAGCATGGTCTGCGTGCGATTGGGTGTGCTTGCAAATATCTTCTCGACATCGGGAAGGAAACCAAGATCGAGCATCTCATCTGCTTCATCAAGTACAACGCGTGTAACGCTTGCGAGTTTGACTTGACCCTGTCGATAAAGATCAAGTAGTCGACCTGGGGTACCGACGATGATTTCAACACCCTTTTGTAGCGCTTCAATCTGCGGCTCGAAGGCTCTTCCGCCATAGACGGCGAGAACTCGAATCTTTCTGCTCTGCGTGATCTCTTCAAGATCTTTTGTAACCTGAACGCATAGCTCGCGTGTAGGAACAACTACGAGAACTTGTGGTGAATCTTGATATTCGAAACTCTTCCATTCTTCATCGGCAGGTGCGATCACACGATCAACGAGAGGAATTCCAAATGCAAGAGTTTTTCCGGTTCCAGTTTTTGCTTGACCGATGACATCTCCATCAGCGAGTGCGATAGAGAGGACCTGCTCTTGGATGGGAAATGGTGCTGTATAGCCATGTTCGTTGAGAGCGGCGATCGTCTCTCTACGAAGTGGGAGATCTGCGAATGTCAGGGTCACTTACAGTGCGCCAAAACCGACGCGACGTTCGGTCGGCTGGCCAATCTCAACATAGCCGATACGTGAGGCTGGCACGATGACTTCGTGGCCACGAATATCGGTGAGGATCAGGGGAGTGTTATCGGCCAAGGCTTGCGCGACAGCCTTTTTGATATCAGCTGGACTTAACTCGCACTCAAAGGCCAATTCGCTTGAAATATCTGCAACAGCAATACGGATGAGAGCTGCCTGAGCGCCCTCTGATTTCTTTGTACTCATGTGCTCATCCTAGATGTAAAGGTGCTCTACTGCTATTCGGCTATTCGGTACGGGGAAAGCCCGATATTCCTCGCCACATCAAGTTTTCTACGAGATCAACTGCTTGCTGGCGGGTTAATTTGCTATCGCGATCAAGCCAATGGCGAGCGGTTACTTGTGCATATCCGATCAATCCGACACCGAGCATCATTGAAACTTCTTTTGATAATCCGGTGTCATTTGAGATCACACCACTGACTGCTGCGGCACAGTCATATGTCATGCGATTAAGGCGCTCGCGTACCTGCGGCTCAACGCTCATATCGCTTTCGAATAGAAGTCGAAACGCTTCACCCTCATTTTCGATGAATGCAAAATATGCAACCACTGTTGCGCGCACTCTTTGTGCGTTATCAGGAGTAGATGAGATTGCCTTTTGAATCTCAAATACAAGAGAGTCGATGTGAAGGTCGAGAACTGCTAGATAGAGATCTAGTTTTGAAGGAAAGTGTTGGTAGAGGACTGGCTTACTGACACCTGCTCGATCTGCAATCTCATCCATTGCCGCTGAGTGATATCCAGCCGCGGTAAAGACCTCAAGAGCTGCAGTGAGCAAGATTGCGCGACGTTCATCACGAGGCAGACGCGCCTTATCGCCAATCGTTTGCTTCTCCGGAGTGCTCATTGCCCTAATCGTAGACGCAAAGTGGCACGCTTTCATAGTCTGAGGCAGAATTGCGAACATGAAGAGACCTCCACTCGTTTCACCTGGCCCCGCTCTGACCGTTGATGAGGTGCGTAGATACAGCCGCCACTTGATCATTCCGGATGTAGCGATGGCAGGACAGCAGCGATTAATGAATGCAAAGGTTCTCTGCGTTGGAGCAGGCGGTTTAGGTTCACCTGCATTGATGTATTTAGCGGCGGCCGGGGTCGGAACGATAGGCATAGTTGAATTCGATACCGTTGACGAATCTAATTTGCAGCGTCAGATTATTCATGGCCAATCCGATATCGGTAAGAGTAAAGCTCAATCAGCCAAAGAGAAGATTCTTGAAATTAACCCTTACGTCAATGTGATTACGCACGAGCTTCGCCTAGATGTAGATAACGTGATGGACATCTTTGCTCAGTACGACATCATCGTGGACGGCACGGACAATTTTGCAACTCGCTATCTCGTAAATGATGCGTGTGTACTTCTGAAAAAACCATATGTGTGGGGTTCGATCTATCGCTTCGATGGTCAAGCGAGTGTTTTCTGGGCTGAATATGGTCCTTGCTACAGATGCTTGTACCCAGAGCCACCACCACCAGGAATGGTTCCATCGTGTGCTGAGGGCGGTGTGCTCGGAGTTCTCTGTGCCACTATCGGTTCAATCCAAACTACTGAAGCTATCAAGGTAATTACTGGTGTGGGCGAAGCCCTTATAGGCGAACTCATGATCTATGACGCACTTGAAATGGAATTCAGAAAAGTTAAGATTCGTAAAGATCCGAATTGCCCACTTTGTTCTGACAAAGCCACTCAGACTGCCCTTCTCCCAGATTATGAAGCTTTCTGTGGAGTTCTCTCATCTGAGGCACAAGATGCGGTCACGGATTCAACTATTTCGGTGGCAACACTGAAAGAAAAAATGGATCAGGGAGATGATTTTTACCTCATTGATGTACGCGAACCAAGTGAGTTTGAGATCGTACGAATTCCAGGTTCACACTTGATTCCAAAGCAGGGATTCATTGATGGAACAGCCCTTGCTGGACTTCCGCAAGATAAGCCGATCATTCTCCATTGCAAGAGTGGCGTTCGTTCAGCTGAGTGCTTGGCAATTATTAAGAGTGCGGGCTTTAAAGATGCGACACACGTTTCTGGTGGTGTGATTGCTTGGGC
>JAIXYD010000183.1 GCA_027490415.1 Streptomycetaceae bacterium | reverse complement strand
TGTTATTTCGAGTGCGATCTGCAAGGTCTACGATTTTACGAGCGACTCCACCCATATTGAGATCACCAGCATTGGAAATAACTGGCACTAGCAAACCGCGCTCTGTGTCTACAGCGATTCCAAGATGCTCTGCGCCGTGATAAATGATCTGATCACCTTCAACGGATGAGTTCAGAACTGGATGTTGCTTCAATGCTTCACACACTGCAACTGAGAAGAATGGAAGGAATGAGAGCTTCACACCTTCGCGAGCTTCAAAGGAGGCCTTTGCGCGATCACGAAGTCGTGCAATCTTTGTTGCATCAACCTCGATGACTGTGGTGAGTTGTGCTGATACCGCAAGTGATTCGACCATGCGCGCAGCAATTACCTTGCGAAGACGAGACATGGTCACAGTTGTTCCGCGAAGTGGCGAAGAGGCAACTGGTGAAGATGTACGTGGTGCAGACGGCGCAGTCGGTGCGACTACTGCAGCAGCTGGCTTTGCAGCAGCCTCGACATCTTCACGACGAATACGTCCGCCGATACCTGTACCGCGTACTGATGCAAGATTTACACCAAGATCAGATGCGAGCTTTCGAACAATTGGAGTGACGTAAGAATCTTGTGGTTGGGCAACAGGTGCTGCAGGTGCGACAGGTGCGACAGGTGCGACAGGTGCGACAGGAGCTGCAACGACTGGAGCTACTGGAGCTACTGGAGCTGCAACAACAGGTGGTGGGGTAGGAGCGACAGGTGCAGCAGGTGCAGCAGGTGCAGCAGGTGCAGCAACTGCGCCAGCACCACCAATTACTGCAAGGCGTGCGCCAACCGGAACAGTTGAATCAACTGCAACATCGATTGAAACAAGAGTGCCTGCAACTGGAGAAGGAATCTCTGTGTCAACTTTATCGGTTGAAGCTTCGAGGAGCGCTTCATCTACGGCAACGCTATCGCCTACATTCTTGAGCCAGCGAGTTACGGTTCCTTCGCTCACACTCTCACCGAGAGCGGGCATTGTAATAATTGTTCCGTTTGTAGACGGTGCAGCTGCGACTGGTGCAACTGCAACAGGTGCCGCTGCAACAGGTGCTGCGACTGGAGCAGCAGCAGGTGCGGCAGCAGGTGCGGCAGCAGGTGCGGCTACAGGTGCGGCAGCTGCTGCACCATCTTCAATGATTGCAAGATCTGCGCCAACGGCAACAGTTGCATCAATTTGCACAAGAATCTTTGAGAGAGTTCCCGCCACTGGTGAAGGGATCTCTGTATCTACCTTGTCGGTCGAAACTTCAAGAAGTGGTTCATCAACATTGACATGATCGCCTTCTGCCTTAAGCCATCGTGTGACAGTTCCTTCGGTCACGCTCTCGCCAAGTGCTGGCATCTTTACAGAGAATGTCATTGGTGTTCTCCCTTTATCCGTGTGCGTGAAGCGGTTTGCCGGCTAGAGCCATGTGCGCTTCGCCCATAGCTTCAGACATTGTTGGATGTGCATGAATCAGAGGAGCAACATCTGCTGCAGTTGCTTCCCAGTTAAAAATCAATTGTGCTTCTGCAAGTAGTTCGCCTACGCGTGAACCAACCATATGGATTCCAAGAACTGGACCATTCTTTTCTGCCACCAGCTTGATAGAGCCAGATGTTCCAAGAATCTGTGCCTTGCCATTACCTGCTAAGTCATAGTTAAGTTCAACGACATCGTGTCCACGCTCTTTTGCTTGCGCGGTTGTGAGACCAACAGATGCAACCTCTGGCTCTGAATACGTCACGCGAGGCACACCGTCGTAATTGATTGGTCGTGGATTAAGGCCTGCAATCTCCTCTGCAACGAGAATTCCTTCCTGGAATCCAACGTGAGCGAGCTGAAGGGTCGGAATAAGGTCACCAACTGCCCAAATGCCTGGAACGCTTGTGCGGCACTTGTTATCGACAATCACATATCCGCGATCCATAGTGATGCCTTGTTCTTCATATCCAAGATTTGCAGAAACCGGACCACGCCCAACTGAAACCAGAAGAAGCTCGGCGCTGAATGTGCGGCCATCTTCGAGTTCGACAGTGACGCCATCGGCAGTAACGGTGTGAGACTTAAAGCGAGTACCGAGTTCAAATTTAATTCCGCGCTTGCGGTATGCACGCTCGAGCAACTTGGAAGAAGATTCATCTTCGAGAGCGATGAGATGAGGAAGACCCTCAATAATTGTTACATCAGATCCAAATGACTTCCAAACAGATGCGAACTCGCACCCGATAACTCCGCCTCCCAGAACGATGACGCTCTTTGGGATGTAATCAAGTTTTGTGCCGTGATCAGAAGTGATGACACGCTTTCCATCGATTTCAAGTCCTGGAAGTGTTCTGGCGTAAGAACCTGTCGCGAGAATTACATTCTTACCGGTGTAGCGCGTGCCATTTACTTCGACGGTATCGCGTGAAACTAACTTGCCATAACCTTCAACGTAGGTGATGCCACGAGACTTAACGAGCCCCTGTAGTCCTTTATGAAGTTTGGTGATGACGCCATCTTTATAGGAATTGACGCCATTCATATCTATTGAGTCAAGTGTTGTGTTAACTCCGAAATGTGATGACTCGCGTGCGGTATCTGCAACTTCGCCTGCATGGAGCAGCGCCTTGGTTGGGATACATCCGCGGTGAAGACATGTTCCACCGAGTTTGTCTGCTTCGATGAGAACAACAGAGAGTCCAAGCTGAGAGCTTCGTAGTGCGGCTGCATATCCGCCGCTTCCTCCACCGAGTACAACGAGATCAACGTTAGACACGAAAGTTATTCTCCTTTGCTCATCTGACCGCAAGGCCTATACCCATATCTTGCCAGTCTGGCCTCGCATTGACTAACTGGCAGCTGGCTCAACTCACATAATGAGAGGGAGATTACGCCGGCGCTTGAGATAGTCGAGAGAGGTTAGATCTGCGCCTTTGCCGCTGCGACGAGAGATCGGACGCCGATACCAGTTCCACCGACGGGGGTGTATCCGTGGGCAGCGCGATCGTTGTAGGCAGGGCCGGCAATATCCAGATGTAGCCAAGGAAGATCGTCAGAGACAAACTCCTTGAGGAATATTCCAGCAACGAGCATTCCACCCATGCGATCTCCAATATTTGCAAGATCTGCAACTGGAGAATCCAACGATGCACGAAGTTCAGTTGGAAGTGGCATGGGCCAGAATTGTTCGCCAGTTTTCTCGGTGACTGCAAGGAAAGATGAAGAGAGCTGTTCGTTATTTGTCATGACAGCACTTGTACGAGTTCCGAGTGCAACGACCTGCGCACCGGTCAAGGTTGCGATATCAAAAACTGCATCGAGGTTCTTCTCTTCTTGCGCACGCTGCAGAGCATCAGCAAGAACGAGACGGCCTTCAGCATCTGGATTGAGAACTTCAACAGTTTTTCCGCCATAAATAGTGATGATGTCACTAGGGCGAGTTGCGTTGTCGCTGACCATGTTCTCGGCCAACGGTGCCCACGCATCGATAGCAACAGGCAACTTCAGAGCGGCTATTGCTAGCACCGCGCTGCAGACCGCAGCTGCTCCACTCATATCTGATTTCATTGCTTCCATACCGAGGGCTGGTTTGAGTGCAAGTCCACCGCTATCAAAGGTAATTCCTTTGCCAACAAAGGCATAACGCTTTGCAGGTTTTACTTTGCCAGTCGGTGTGTAAGAAATACGTACAAGCCGTGGGGGATTAGCTGATCCCTGACCCACAGCGGTGATTCCTCCGTA
>JAIXYD010000015.1 GCA_027490415.1 Streptomycetaceae bacterium | reverse complement strand
GGAATTACTTCACAGAATATTGCCCGTGAAATCGTGGAATGGTCTAGCTCTACTTTGAAGGCAGAGATGCCACTCCCGCAGGATGAAAACGAGAACCGCAGACAGAATCGCTGATTCCTTCGCGATCTAAGTACGGCAATATTCCTCCCAAGTGCATTGGCCATCCGGCGCCCATCAACATACAGAGATCGATCTCAGCAGGTGTCGAAACAACTCCTTCATCGAGCATCATGCGTGCTTCTTCAGCCAATGCATTGAGTGCGCGAATTCGAACTTGTTCTGCCGTTGATGGCTTGTCACCTTTGTGAATAAGTGCAACGGCTGCAGGGTTTGCAATAACAGAGCCATCTTCTGATTTGATGTAGAAGGTCTTAACTCCTTCTTTAACCATCGCCTCCATAGTGGGGGAGATGCGATAGCGGGGACCAAGATTTTCATGAAGAGTCTTTGCAACATGCAGACCAACTCCTGGACCAACAAGGCCAAGAAGTTCAAATGGAGACATTGGGAATCCAATTGCTCGCATCGCATTATCGGCAACCTCTGGAGAAGTACCTTCATCGACGGCATCGGTGATCTCACCCATGAAGCGAGTAAGAAGACGGTTGACCACAAATCCCGGAGCATCCTTACAGATGATCATGGTCTTCTTAAGGTCTTTACCGATATTCACCGCTGTGGCAGTTGTAGCGTCATCTGTCTTTGAGGTGCGCGCAATTTCAAGCAGCGGCATCACGGCAACTGGATTGAAGAAGTGGAAGCCCACCACACGCTCTGGATGTTCTAGACCTTCACTCATTCGTTCAACTGAGAGTGAAGAAGTATTGGTTGCGAGAATGCACTCAGGAGAAACAATCTTCTCTAACTTCTTAAAGAGTTCCTGCTTCAGTGAAAGTTCTTCAAAGATAGCTTCGATGATGAAGTCACAGCCTGCAAAGACATTCTGGTCGGCAGAGCCTGAGACAAGAAGTGATAGTCGCCCAGCAGATTCTGCACTCATGCGCTTCTTCTCGACTAGTTTTGCTAATTCATTCTTGACCCAAGCAACACCCTTATCTGCGCGCTCTTGATCAATATCTGTCATGACAACAGGACACTTCAGATTACGAACGAGCAGAAGAGCAAGCTGAGATGCCATAAGTCCAGCGCCAACAACGCCGACCTTGCCGACCTTGCGTGCGAGAGCAGCCTTTGGTGCCCCTTCAACTTTCTTACGCTTCTTCTGAATGAGATTAAATGCATAGAGAGATGCGCGAAGCGGATCAGACATAGTCAGATCAGCGAGTGTTTGATCTTCAGCATCAAAGCCAGCTCCACGTGTAGATGTCCGTGAAGCTGCCATAAGCTCGAGCGCTTTCGTTGGGCTTGCAATCTCTGCGCCACCAAATTTCTTGAGAGCGATTGCGCGCCCTGTCGCCAGAGCTGAATCCCAAGCAGGATCTTTGCTGTGGTCGATGCGTTCAATCTTTTTTGAACCGTTAAGAACGGATGCAGCAAATGCGATTGACTTTTCGAGGAAGTCAGCTGGTTCGAAGACACTATCGACAACACCGAGAGCAAGGGCATCCTTAGCTTTCATCATGGTGTTGTTGTTAAGTGCATTTGCAATAATCACTTGCACAGCCTTTTCTGGGCCAATGAGCATTGGCAAGATTGTTGCGCCACCCCAACCAGGAACAAGGCCCAAAAATACTTCAGGTAAACCTGTAAATGCTGTCGCTGACAGAGTGCGGTACTTGCAGTGCAGTCCTACCTCTAGTCCGCCACCCAGAGCCAAACCATTAATGAATGCAAATGTTGGAATGCCGCACTCATCAAGTCTGCGGAAGACATCGTGTCCTAATTTTCCAATCGCAACAGCTTGAGAGCGATCACTAAGGAATGAGAGTGCAGAAAGATCTGCTCCTGCCGCAAAGATAAATGGCTTTCCAGTGATTGCAATTGCAGATGGCTTACGTGAGATTGCCTCCGTGATTGCAGCATCAAGTGCCATGAGAGATTGCGGTCCAAATGTGTTGGGACGTGTGTGATCATGCCCATTATCGAGTGTGATCAGTGCAAGTGATCCTGATGCACCGAAGGCGGATAAATCAACATCGCGCACGAGTGCATCAGTGATTACTTCTTCTGGAGCACCTTCTGGAAGAACGATAGTTGTCATGAGTTATGCCTTCTTTCCAAAGTGTGGGTTCTCCCAGATAACGGTTCCGCCCATGCCAAGACCGATGCACATGGTTGTAATTCCGTAACGAACATCAGGCTTCTCTTCAAAGGTGCGAGCGAGGTTGAGCATCAGGCGAATACCTGATGAGGCCAATGGGTGTCCGACGGCAATCGCACCACCATACGGATTAACGCGAGCATCATCATCTGCGATTCCGAAGTGATCGAGAAATGCCAACACTTGAATCGCAAATGCCTCGTTCACTTCGAAGGCTCCGATGTCGCTGATTGTTAAACCAGCCTTAGCAAGGGCCTTGTTTGTTGACGGGACAGGTCCATAACCCATGACTTCAGGTTCGACTCCGGCAAAAGCAAAGGTAACCATGCGCGCTTTTACTGGAAGCCCTAGCTCAAGAGCTTTTGCTTCATTGGCTAGTAGTGCTGCGGTTGCACCATCGTTAAGGCCAGATGAATTACCAGCAGTTACGCGACCCGCTGGACGAAAAGGAGTTTTGAGTGTTGATAGACCTTCAAGTGTTGTAGTTGGACGTGGTGGCTCATCTACTGTTGCAATTCCCCAACCAAGTTCAGCGCTGCGAGCAGCCGTTGGGATTAGATCACGTTGAATCTTTCCATCAGCGTAAGCCTGAGCAGTTTTCATCTGTGATGCGAGCGCAAATTTATCTGCACGCTCTTTTGTTAGATGTGGGAAGCGATCATGAAGGCGTTCTGCTGTTGCTCCCATTGCAAGTGCATCTTGTTCGACGATGCGCTCTGCGAGAAAACGTGGATTGGGATCTAGTCCATCACCGATTGGATGGTTACCCATATGTTCAACACCGCCGGCAATTGCAATATCGTTTGCGCCCATTGCGATAGAGGCAGCCAATGTTGTGACAGCTGTCATCGCACCAGCGCACCAGCGATCAACTGAATATCCGGGGACAGTATTTGGTAAACCTGCGAGCAAAGATGCACTGCGCCCTAAGTTCATTCCCTGATCACCGGTCTGTGTCGCAGCTGCGATTGCAACATCGTCGATGGCATCGAGTGGAAGTTGTGGGTTGCGCTCGAGGAGTCCACGCATCGCTCGCACCATCAGATCATCGGCGCGAGTTCCGGCGTAGAGCGAGCCGGCTTTACCAAAAGGGGTGCGAACTGCATCAACGAGAACAACGGATGCGCTAGTAGCCATGATTCCAACTTTCATAACGGTGAAGTTGGCTCTAGGTTACTGGTCAGTAATACAAAAAGAAAGAGGCGCAGGCTTGGACGCGCCTGTTGAAGGTGATCCGAATTACGCAACACTTTTGTTGCGTAATTCAACGTTCTGAAGTAGTGTTCCAGATATAAAGCAATTTTGACCTGGATTTCATCTATTGCGTAGAAAAGAGAACTTGTGAAGAAATCTGTCTTGGCGGCATCCCTTGCAGCAGTAGCCCTCGTTCTTGGCTCATTCACCTGGGTTGCAACCCAGTCCGAGAGCGGAAGTGGCGAAGGCCAGCAGGTCAAAGAGATCACGATCTACTCGGGCCGTTCTGAAGAATTTATCGCACCTTTCTTAGCTCGTTGGGAGCAGGAATCGGGGATTACCCTCAATGTTCGCTACGGAGATTCAGCTGAATTAGCGGCGCAGATTTTGGAGGAGGGCAGGAACTCTCCGGCAGATCTCTTCCTCTCCCAGGATGCAGGTTCGTTAGGTGCAGTCGGTGCTGCCGGCCTATTTTCACAGTTGCCTACCTCTGTGGGTGAACTTATTGAGAGTCAGTACATTGCTCAAGATCGTTCATGGATCGGTGTAACTGGTCGTGCGCGAGTTTTTGCCTACAACCCAACAGCAGTGACAACACTCCCGCTCTCGATCACAGATCTGACTAAGAGTATT
>JAIXYD010000206.1 GCA_027490415.1 Streptomycetaceae bacterium | reverse complement strand
GCTAAGAAGACTGCATCTGCTTCGCCGGTGGCGATGATGTGTTCGGCTTGTTCGGGTTCGGTGATGAGGCCGACTGCGGCTGTGGGGATGTTGGCTTCGGTGCGGATGGCTGAGGCGAAGGGGACTTGGAAGTTTGGTTTGGCATCGATCTTGGCGTTATGGATGGCGCCGCCTGATGAGACATCGATGAGGTCAACTCCGAGTGCTTTAAGTTGAGTGCAGAGTTCTATAGAGTCGATCAGGTTCCATCCGTTATCGGCCCAGTCGGTGGCGGAGATTCGTACCATCAGTGGTGTTGTTGTTGGGATTGCTGCGCGGACTGCCTTTGTTGTTTCGAGTAAGAAGCGGATGCGGTTTTCAAAGCTGCCACCATATTCATCGGTGCGGTGGTTCATCAGTGGTGAATAGAACTGGTGCATCAGGTATCCGTGGGCGGCGTGGATTTCGATGACATCGAATCCGACCTTTACTGCGCGGGCTGCTGCAGTGGCGAAGTGTTCGGTGATCTCTTTTATTTCAGCTGTGGTTAATTCGCGGGGGATTGGGTAGCCCTCGAATGCGGTTGCAGATGATGAGACTGCTTGCCATCCACCTTCTTCAGTAGATGCCATGCGGTGGTCATCCCATGGGCGCATGGTGGAAGCTTTGCGACCTGCGTGGGCTAATTGGATTCCCATTTTTACATTGAGTGAATGTGCAAAGTCGATCATTGGTTTAAAACTCATTGCGTGTGCGTCATCTTCGATAGATGGACAGCCGATAGAGATGCGACCTTGTGGGGTAACTCCGGTTGCTTCGACCATGATCATGCCGGGTGCGCCGGTGGCGAGTGCGCCAAGGTGTGCACTGTGCCAGGGGCCGACGTGGCCATCGGTGGCCATGTATTGGCACATAGGTGAGACCCATACGCGGTTAGGGAATTCGGTGTCGCGGAGTTTTAGCGGGGAGAAGAGTGCGCTCATGTGGCGATCTTACGGGTGTATTGCGTGAGAAGAAAAAAAGGACCTGCAGTGTGACCTGCAGGTCTTTTCCTTGCACTCCTATGACTAAGTAAATACAGGATAGCACCAGGTTTGAATGTTGAGCCGATTTTCAATTTTCATCCACAACCGTTCAGTTTGAAGATCGGCTTTTTGTGAAGTGACCTTAGTTTGCGCACGCGTGTGGCTGTAGCTCAACGGATAGAGCACTTCTATGACTAAGAAGATGGTCGTGGGTTCGAATCTCACCAGTCACGCGCTTCGTCAGAGGCTCTGGGATTTAGTCACCTGGAGCCTCTTTCTTTTGTTTGTGCGTCTTTCCTGTGAGTTTGCGGGTTGGGCAGGCGGAAGCGCGAGAGTCATTGTTAAACTTTGCCTCATGTTGAGAATGGGATCACCGCTTTCGAAGGCTGCCGGAGGGTTGGCAATTGTCATTGCCCTCTTGTCGGCTGTCTTTGTGATCGCCGCCCAATGTCATAACAGCCAGAGTTCTCCAGTTGTTGCTGCAAGTAGCCATCATCATGACGGCGCGGCACATGGGTTAGCACATGCGTCAGCACATTTGGTAGTTCCTGTTTCAAGTGGAGCACTCGCAGAGAGCGTTGGATCAGGTGTGTTGGGTTCATCGCTGATGGGCGAGCTCTGTGCGGGAGTCTTTTTCATTGTTTTGGTTCTTGGACGTAAATTCCTTCTGAAAATTTTTGCTTTGAGTACGAGGGTTCCAGCGCCGAGTTTTCGATCGTTTACTCAATTTTCGCTCGGGGTTGCGCGATTGCGCACCGCTTTGACTTTGCCACAGTTAGGTATCTGCCGAATCTAGAAGCTCTCTCGCCATTGTCCGTTTTAGCGAGAAGAGGGTTTTTGCATGTCTAGGTTTTTATTGGCTCTAATTTTAATTTTGGGGGTTAGTCCCGGGGTAGCCCAGGCAGCTCCGTCGGTGGCTAGCGCTCAGCGTGAGGTTGATCGGTTGCGAACTTTGGCTGCCGAAAAGTTTGAAGATGCCAACGAGGCGACGATTCGCATCAAGGCGCTCGAGAAGGAAACCAATTCACTTCTTACTCGTGAAGCGGCGCTGCAGAAGGAACTTGATGCAGCAAGTACGACCTTGTCACGAATTGCGATAGCTCAGTACACAGCCGGTGGGATCGGGCAAGGTCTAGATTTACTCTTTTCTTCAGACCCAACGCGATATCTGTCAGATGCCGGAACTATGGATTTGTTGGCTAGAAATTATTCAAAGCAGTTACGTGAGTATGCAACGACAAAACAAAAAGTCGAAGCTTCTCAGTTTGTTGTGGCAGATCGGACAGCGCTATTACGCGCCGAGCGTGAGAAGCTCAATAGACAAGTAGCCAATGCAAAGGCTGACTTAGCCAAGGCAGAGAAAATTCTTAAGAGTTTAAAGAAAGAGGATAGAGAGCGATTAGCACGCGAAGAAGCTGCACGTGAGAATAAAATCTTAAACGAGTCTAAGAAATATGCTCAAAGTTATAAAGGTGATAATTCTCGCGGATCAATTGCCCTCAAATATGCACTCAAGCAAGTTGGAGATGTCTATGTTTGGGCCGCTGCTGGGCCTACGCGGTGGGATTGTTCAGGGTTAACGATGCGTGCATTTCAACAGGCAGGTGTTTCACTGCCACACTCGTCACGAATTCAGGTTAAGTATGGAAAATCTATCTCCGCCGGTTCGCTTAAGCCAGGGGATCTGCTCTTTTTTGGTAAACCGATCAGCCATGTCTCGATCTATATGGGTGGCGGAAAGATGGTGCAAGCCCCACGCCCGGGCAAGAGAGTGGAAGTAGTGAAATTTGTGACGATGTTTGGCAAGAAGCCATTTGTGGGGGCGAGAAGAATATGAAAAAGAAGATAAATCTTCTGCTGACTCTCATTTTTGTAGGCACATTGTTGATGCCGATTTCACAATCGAGTGCGTCTAAACACAAGCCAACGTTGGCTCAGATTGAGGCGGCGAAGAAGGCAGAGGCTGCGAAGAAGAAGATTGCTGCTGATGCTCTCAAACGATTGGAAAAAGCTCGCGGAAATCTCAAGGCGCTCAACGCCATTGCAGATCAAGCGCGAGCAAAGTATGCGGTGGCAAAGAACGAGTTGGCCGCTGCGACGAAAAAATCACAAGCTGCGACGAAGGCATATGAAGAAGCTGCCGCCTCTGTGGCTTTTACCCATCGCGAGATTGGAAAGCTGGCTGTTCATGCTTACACATCAGGTGGTGGCCTAACTGATTTAGAGGCTGTCCTAAGCGCCAGCGGACCACAAGAGTTGATTGACCGTTTATCGACGATCGAAAATCTCGGCGCAAAAAATAAAACTGCACTGACACGCTTTAAGGCTGCGGAAGAGATTGCTCAAGAAGCCAAAGTTGTGGCAGATGCTGCAAAGGAAGAGCAGCGAGTTGTGACCGAGAAGGTAGCTGCGGCAAAGAAGGAGGCAGATGATGCTGAGGCTGAACAGCAGAAGGAAGTCAATAAACTTCAAGCGGTTCAAGATAAATTACAGCGTGATTTAGCTTCGGCAAAAAAAGTGCGTGTGACCTTGGAACAGCAAAGACAACTTGCACTCTTGGAAGAAGCTCGAGCTAATGAGGCTACTAAAGTCACAGGTCAGTCAAAGATTTGGAAAGCTGGAGGGCCGACCGGTGTGAGTGCATCTCGCACAAACGAAGCGATGCGCCTGAAAGCGGTTGAGTTTGCAAAGCGTCAAGTATTAGCGGGGAAGCCGTATGTGTGGGGCGATGAAGGTCCGAATGCTTTTGACTGTTCAGGACTTGTCTATGCTGCATACAAATCTGCAGGTCTTGGTTGGCCGAACTGGGATCGACTGAACTCTGGGCTTTACTACAGGTATGTTAAGCAGATTCCTTTAGCGGAGATGCAACCTGGCGATCTGCTTTTCTATTCATACGACGGAACGATCAGCAAAATTCACCACATGAGTATTTTTGCCGGTAACGAAATGATGTGGGAAGCGCGTTCTACCAAGAGTGGTTTGAAGTATTCAAATATCTACAGCATGCCCGGCATGATGCCGTATGCAGGAAGAGTCTGATCAGATGAGAAATAGAAATGTAATGAGAGTTTTCGTGAGTTTTGTCGCAGGATTTCTTTCACTCGGAAGTAGCCCAGCCATGGGATCGGGGCAGAGTATTGGAACGATCTCTCACATCCATAGCGTGCGAGCTTTCGGTGATCAAGTGATTCTCGGTACCCATGAGGGGCTTTTTCGATACGTCGATCAGAAAACTGTGCAGTCGATGGGGCCAGAGAATTTCGACATCATGGGGTTGGCAGTCTTTGGTAAAAAACTTTATGCCAGCGGTCATCCTGGTCCTGGATCGAAATTACCTGAGCCGGTAGGGCTTTTACTCTCTACCGATAGTGGCAAGACCTGGAAGAAATTGGGACTGCAAGGTGAAGTTGACTTTCATCTTCTGGAAAGTGCGGGCGCTGATATGTACGGCGTTGATTCGGGAAGTGGCAATCTTCTCTACTCCAATAATGCCGGGAAAAAGTGGACCAGTCGTGGCAAGAATGTGGTGAGTGATATCGCGATCAACCCTGAGAAAGTTGGCTCAGCTCTCGCGCTACGTGATGGAAAATTGATTTCGACCCAGAAATCTTTCACAAAGATGCGTGCGATTAATTCAACTCTCACCTTCACGTCGCTGGATTGGATCAATGGAAGTTTGCTGGCAACTCGCGGGAAGAGTCTTTATAGATCGAGTGATTCAGGTATGACGTGGAAAAAGATAAGCGATTTTCCCGACAGTGTTTCGACGGTGACGCAATCTTCCAAGATCATTGCAGTTGTGGCCGGGAACTCGATCTTTAAGTCAACTGATGGTGGCAAGACTTTCAAGAAGATGTAGTTAGGCAGAGTGTTGACGCTCTTGCAAGAGTGCTAACTGCATGAGTTCTTGATCCTGCAATTCGATTGCTCGTCGTGAGCGACTGATGCGGACGCGGTCCTCGTTGTGTAGTTCTTGCTCGTGATGATCGGATGAGCGAAAGAAGTTGTATTTGTTGAGAGCAAGTGAAAAGTCCATGGCTGCATTTTGGGGCGTCAAGGTTTTCAAAGGTTTAGCGCTGAGTGAATGGCGCGTGATCTCTTGGTGAAGAGCGGGCGGAGATTGCTCTCTGCGGCTATGAAGCTTTTGTGATGGTGACTTCAGGTGTGAGTTCGTCGTACTTTGCGACCCACGTGTATCCACATTCAGAGCAAGCGGTCATTGGTCCAAAGTCATCGTTATGAACGATTTCAAGGTCAATAGACCGGCAAAGATCGCATGTTGGAAAATCTTGATATGTTGGCATGACACTTCCCTTCTGTTAGTAGTTACAACTTTGGGGAAGTAATGCAATTCTGCGGTATTACTGCGGGGTAGAGGTTGTGGTGGTGTTTAACCTCAGGTGAACTATTGGCGAAGAATTCGCGATCCAGGGCAAAGAAAAAGACCTGCAGTGTGACCCGCAGGTCTTTTTCTGTTACTCGTTTCTGACTCAGTATTGAAAGGATAGCACCAGACTTGGATGCTGAGCCGATATTCAGTTTTTATCCCCAACTGCTCAGTTTGAAAATCGGCAGTTTGTGAAATGACTTTAAGTTGCGCACGCGTGTGGCTGTAGCTCAACGGATAGAGCTCGTTTGTGACTCAGGCGATGGTTGTG